>NZ_JACVTT010000050.1:0-33449 GCF_016624665.1 Stenotrophomonas sp. S39
GGGGGGGGGGCGGGGGGGGGGGGGGGGGGGCCCCCCCACGACCAGCACCCCGCCCCGCCCATTCACCCACCTGAGCGGATTCTGACCGCCCCGGCCATTTTTGCTGCACTGCAAAATGCCATACGCTACCGTCTGGTTCTAGTATCAAACAATCGTTTGATTAAGGTCCGCGCACCGATGGCCAAGCCCGCCCACTTCTCGACCAAGGACCGGATCCTCGGTGCCGCCGAGGAGCTGTTCGCCCAGCACGGCTTCGCCGGCACCTCGCTGCGCCAGGTCACCAGCCAGGCCGACGTCAACATCGCGGCGGTCAACTACCACTTTGGCTCCAAGGAAAACCTGGTCAACGAGGTGTTCCGCCGGCGCATGGACGAGATGACCAGCGTGCGCCTGGCCCAGCTCGAACGCGCCCGCAGCGAACACCCCGGCCAGCTGCGCCCGGTGCTGGCCGCCTTCGTCGAGCCCGCCCTGGCCATGGCCCAGGACCGGCAGAGCGGTGGTGCCTTCGTGCGGGTGATCGCCCGCGCCTACGCCGAAAAGAACGACAACCTGCGCAAGTTCCTGTCCGACCACTACGGCCACGTGCTGCGCGCGTTCGGCAAGGCCATCGCCGAGTGCGTGCCGGGCCTGAGCAAGGAAGAACTGTACTGGCGCCTGGATTTCCTCGCCGGTTCGCTCACCTATGCCATGGCCGATTTCGGCCTGATCAAGCGACCCGCAGGTGTCACCGAAGCGGCGCATCGTGCCCATGCCGCCCATGAACTGATCCATTTCGCCGAAGCCGGGTTCCGCGCCGCCGCACGCGGCAGCGCCCTGCCCGCTTCTCCGTGATTCCACCGGGTGTGACCCACCCAGTAACTGCTGACCAACAAAGGCCCTACACCATGTCCAATTCCCTGCTAGTCCGCCGCGCCGCCGTGCTGGGTGCCGGCGTCATGGGTGCCCAGATCGCCGCCCACCTCACCAATGCTGGCGTCGACACCGTGCTGTTCGACCTGCCCGCGAAGGAAGGTCCGGCCGACGGCATCGTGCTGAAGGCGATCGCCAACCTGGGCAAGCTGAGCCCGGCGCCGCTGGCCAGCAAGTCGCTGGCCGAAGCCATCACCCCGGCCAACTACGAGTCGAGCCTGGACCAGCTGAAGGACTGCGACCTGATCATCGAGGCCATCGCCGAGCGCATGGACTGGAAGCAGGACCTGTACAAGAAGATCGCCCCGTTCGTGGCCGACCACGCGGTGCTGGCCTCCAACACTTCGGGCCTGGGCATCAACAAGCTGGCCGACGTGCTGCCCGAGCAGCTGCGCCACCGCTTCTGCGGCGTGCACTTCTTCAACCCGCCGCGCTACATGCACCTGGCCGAACTGATCCCGGCCAGCACCACCGACGCCGCCGTGCTGGAAGGCCTGGAAGAATTCCTGGTCACCACCCTGGGCAAGGGCGTGGTGTACGCCAAGGACACCCCGAACTTCATCGGCAACCGCATCGGCGTGTTCTCGATCCTGTCCACCATCCACCACACCCAGCAGTTCGGCCTGGGCTTCGATGAAGTGGACGGCCTGACCGGCCCGCTCGTCGGCCGCCCGAAGTCGGCCACCTACCGCACCTCCGACGTGGTCGGCCTGGACACCATGGCCCACGTCATCAAGACCATGGGCGACACCCTGCCCAACGACCCGTGGCATGAGTTCTTCAAGTCGCCGAAGTGGCTGGATGCGCTGATCGCCAAGGGCGCGCTGGGCCAGAAGACCGGCGCAGGCATCTTCCGCAAGGTCGGCAAGGACATCGTCGTGCTGGACCTGGAAAAGCAGGATTACCGCCCGGCCGACCGCACTGCCGCACCGGAAGTGGTCGAGATCCTGAAGATCAAAAACCCGGCCGAGAAGTTCGCCAAGCTGCGCGAAAGCCAGCACCCGCAGGCGCAGTTCCTGTGGGCGACCTTCCGCGATCTCTTCCACTACAGCGCCTACCACCTGGCCGACATCGCCGAGACCGCGCGCGACGTCGACCTCGCCATCCGCTGGGGCTACGGCTGGTCGCTGGGCCCGTTCGAAACCTGGCAGGCTGCCGGCTGGAAGCAGGTCGCGCAGTGGATCGCCGATGACATTGTCGCCGGCAAGAGCATGAGCAGCGCCCCGCTGCCGGACTGGGTGTTTGATGGCCGCGACGGCGTGCATGCCGCCGAAGGCAGCTACAGCCCGTCGCGCAATGCCAAGCTGCCGCGCTCGTCGCTGCCGGTGTACCAGCGCCAGCGTTTCCCGGATCCGCTGCTGGGCGAGAAGTTCGCCCCGGGCGAGACCGTGTTCGAGAACGACGGCCTGCGCATGTGGCATGACGGCGACGGCATCGCCGTGGTCAGCTTCAAGACCAAGATGAACACCGTCTCCGACCAGGTGCTGGACGGCCTGCAGGAATGCGTCAGCCGCGCCGAGAAGGACTTCCAGGGCCTGGTGATCTGGCAGCAGAAGGAACCCTTCTCCGCCGGTGCCGACCTGGCCGGTGCCCTCGGCCTGCTGCAGGCCGGCAAGGTCGACCAGTTCGAAGAGATGGTCGCCAATTTCCAGCGCACCAGCCAGCGCATCAAGTACTCGCTGGTGCCGGTGGTGGCTGCCGTGCGCGGCCTGGCCCTGGGTGGCGGCTGCGAGTTCCAGATGCACAGCGCCAAGACCGTCGCCTTCCTGGAAAGCTACATCGGCCTGGTCGAGGCCGGCGTCGGCCTGCTGCCGGCCGGTGGCGGCCTGAAGGAACTGGCCGTGCGCGCCTCGCAGGCCGCAGGCCCGGGCGGTGACGTGTTCGCCGAACTGAAGAAGACCTTCGAGACCGTGGCGATGGCCAAGGTGTCCAACTCGGCGGTCAACGCCCAGGAACTGGGCCTGCTGCGCAGCACCGACAAGGTGGTGTTCAACAGCTATGAAGCGCTGTACATCGCCAAGGCCGAAGCCCGTGCGCTGGCCGAAGCCGGTTACCGCCCGCCGCTGCCGGCACGCCGCATCCAGGTCGCCGGTGACGTGGGTATCGCCACCTTCAAGATGATGCTGGTCAACATGCTGGAAGGCCGTTTCATCAGCCCGTACGACTACGAGATCGCCGAGCGCATCGCCACCGTGCTGTGCGGCGGCAAGGTGGACCGCGGCACCCTGGTGGACGAAGAGTGGCTGCTGACCCTGGAGCGCAAGCACTTCGTCGAACTGGCCCAGCAGGAAAAGACCCAGGCCCGCATCGCGCACATGCTGAAGACCGGCAAGCCGCTGCGGAACTGATCGCCCCCCTGCTTCTGGTGGGTGCCGACCGTTGGTCGGCACTCATCTGCCCCTGGTAGGTGCCGACCGTTGGTCGGCACTCCGGCTAAAAAATTCGAGAGATCACCGCAATGACCAAGCAAATCCAGGACGCCTACATCGTCGCCGCCACCCGTACCCCGGTCGGCAAGGCGCCCAAGGGCATGTTCCGCAACACCCGCCCCGATGACATGCTTGCGCACGTGCTGCGCAGCGTCGTCGCCCAGGCCCCGGGCGTGGACGTCAACCGCATCGATGACGCGATCATCGGCTGCGCCATGCCGGAAGCCGAGCAGGGCATGAACGTGGCCCGCATCGGCGTGCTGCTGGCCGGCCTGCCGAACACGATTGCCGCACAGACCGTGAACCGCTTCTGCTCCTCCGGCCTGCAGGCCGTGGCGCAGGCCGCCGACGCGATCCGCCTGGGCAACGCCGACCTGATGCTGGCCGGTGGCACCGAGTCGATGTCGATGGTGCCGATGATGGGCAACAAGATCGCGATGGCCCCGAGCGTGTTCGACAACGACCACGTCGCCATCGCCTACGGCATGGGCATCACCGCCGAGAAGGTGGCCGAGGAGTGGAAGGTCTCGCGCGAAGACCAGGACGCCTTTGCCCTGGCCTCGCACCAGAAGGCCATGGCCGCCATCCAGAACGGCGAGTTCAAGGATGAGATCAGCCCGTACGAGATCGTCTCGCACCTGCCGGACCTGGCCGATGGCCAGCGCATCATCACCCGCAACAAGGTGGCCGACACCGACGAAGGCCCGCGCCCGGATTCCTCGGCCGAAGGCCTGGCCAAGCTGCGCCCGGTGTTCCGCAACGGCCAGTTCGGCGGCACGGTCACTGCCGGCAACTCCTCGCAGATGAGCGATGGCGCCGGCGCCGTGCTGCTGGCGTCGGAGCAGGCAATCAAGGATTACGGCCTGACCCCGCTTGCCCGTTTCGTCAGCTTCTCGGTGGCCGGCGTGCGTCCGGAAGTGATGGGCATCGGCCCGATCGCCGCGATCCCGAAGGCACTGAAGCAGGCCGGCCTGACCCAGGACCAGCTGGACTGGATCGAGCTCAACGAAGCCTTCGCCGCGCAGTCGCTGGCGGTGATCCGCGATTGCGGCCTGGACCCGAGCAAGGTCAACCCGCTGGGCGGCGCGATCGCCCTGGGCCACCCGCTGGGTGCGACCGGCGCGATCCGCACCGCGACCCTGCTGCACGGCCTGCGTCGTCGCCAGCAGAAGTACGGCATGGTGACGATGTGCATCGGCACCGGCATGGGCGCGGCGGGTATTTTCGAGGCGCTGTAAGGTTCAAGGCGTTGCCGGCGGACGTGCTGGTTTGCTGTGGGGCCCGGGTGGGTGAGACTGCCCGGGACACCTGGCATTCCGCACGGCGGAGGGGTGAGCAAAGGCAGTAGATCCACGCCATGCGTGGATGCTCGCGCCGGAAAACAAAAAAGGCAGCCATTGGCTGCCTTTTTTGCTTTTGCTCTTGCCCTTGATTCCGCCCTTCCCGTCCGCGCCGCACGGAAACTGTCGAGAGGGGGCGGATGGCCCTCTCCAAGACCGTTGGCGCCATGGATGGCGCCATCGAGCACCATGGAGGGGCTTTGGCGTGTCTTGGAGAGGGCCATCCGCCCCCTCCCCCACGTATCAAACAAGGCGCCGCACGGAGCGCTCGAACACCCTCACTCTTCCGCCAGCATCTCCGTCAGCTTCGCGCGCGCCGGCTTCGCCAGCTTCTTGTTCTCCAGCGCGAAACGGATCGTCGCTTCGACCAGGCCCAGGTGGGTACCGCAGTCAAAACGAGTGCCTTCGAAGCGGTACGCGTCCACTTCGTCCGTCGCCAGCAGCGAAGCGATCGCATCGGTCAGCTGGATCTCGCCACCGGCACCGGTACCGGTGGATTCCAGCAGCTCGAAGATCTTCGGGCTCAGCACGTAACGACCGACCACCGCCAGATCGCTCGGCGCGTCCTCGGGCTTCGGCTTCTCCACGATCTGCGAAATACGGCCCTTGCGGCCATCGAACGCTTCGGTCGCCACAATGCCGTAGCTGGCGGTGTTCTCGTGCGGCACGTCTTCCACTGCGATCACGCTCGCACCGCTGGCCTCGTTGAGGTCAGCCATCTGCTTCAGCGCGCCGTCGCCACGGTTCCAGATCAGATCGTCGGGCAGCAGCACCGCAAACGGTTCGTCACCGATCACCGACTTCGCACACAGCACGGCATGGCCCAGCCCCAGCGCCTCGGCCTGGGTGACGAAGATCGCACGCACACCTTCAGGCAGCACGTGGCGGATCATCTCCAGCTGCTCGTGCTTGCCCGCACGCTCCAGCTTCTGCTCCAGCTCGTAGGCCTTGTCGAAATAATCGGCAACGGCGTGCTTGTAGCGGTTGGTGATGAAGATCAGGGTGTCGCAACCGGCCTCGATGGCCTCGTCAACAGCGTATTGGATAAGCGGACGATCGATGATCGGCAGCATCTCCTTCGGAACCGTCTTGGTTGCCGGCAAAAAGCGCGTCCCGAGCCCTGCCACTGGAAAAACCGCCTTACGAATTCGCTTGCTCATTTAGTACCTGTTGGCCTCGCGTGCCGGAAAGGGAACAACTTTAGCGGAGGAGATGTAAGCGTCCTGTTCAATCGGAGAGAACTCCGGCATCGTCGCGAACAGCACTTCCCGGATCGTATCAGTGTCGTACTCGGCGATAGCGTCACGCAGTCTCGGCACGTTGCCCAGCACGATGTCGCGCGAGAACGTGCGCACGCCGGCTTCCAGCACCTTGGGGTGCGAGGTCGGCCGGTAATCCTCGTCCGAATAGAACAGGGTCTCGTGCAGCTTCTCGCCCGGGCGCAGGCCGGTGTAGATGATCGGAATGTCCTTGTACGGCTGCTTGCCGGCCAGGCGGATCATCTGTTCGGCCAGCACGCGGATCGGCACCGGCTCGCCCATGTCCAGGGTGTAGATGGCACCGTGTGACGCCGACGCCGCTGCCTGCAGGATCAGCTGGCAGGCTTCGGGGATCGTCATGAAGTAGCGGGTCACTTCCGGATCGGTCACCGTGATCGGGCCGCCGCGCAGGATCTGTTCGCGGAACAGCGGCACCACGCTGCCGGCCGAATCGAGCACGTTGCCGAAGCGCACGGTGACGAAACGGGTATGCGTGGACTTCTGGTCCAGGCTCTGGCAGATCATCTCGGCGTAGCGCTTGCTGGCGCCCAGTGCATTGACCGGGTCGACGGCCTTGTCGGTGGAGATGAAAACGAAATGCTCGACGCGGGCTTCCATGCACGCACGCGCGACGTTTTCGGTAGCCAGGATGTTGTTGCGCACCGCTTCGCGCAGCTGGCGCTCGAGCACCGGCACATGCTTGTAGGCGGCTGCATGGAAGGCGGTATCGACCGGGTGCAGCGACAGCGCGTGGCGCATCACCGCCGGGTCACCGCAGTCGCCCAGTACAGCTTCGATCTGCACGTCAGGGAAGCTGCGGCGCAGTTCGGCCTCAATGGTCAGCAGCAGCAGCTCGCTCATTTCCAGCAGCACGATGCGGCCGGCGCCGTGGCGCGCGCACTGGCGGCACAGTTCCGAACCGATCGAGCCGCCGGCACCGGTGACCATCACCGTGCGCCCGCCCAGCCAGCCGCGGATCAGGTTCCAGTCCGGCATGATCGGCTTGCGGCCGAGCAGGTCCTCGATGGCCACTTCCTTCAGCTGGCCCGGCAGCGACTGGCCCTGCAGGATGTCGCTGAGCTTGGGCACGGTGCGGAACGGAATGCCGGTGCTTTCGCAGATGGCAACCACGCGCTGCATGCCCACCGCGTCCAGCGAGGGAATGGCGATGACCAGCAGCTTGGCCGCAGTTTCGCGGGCCACGGCCGGGGCGTCATCGAGGGTGCCCAGGATCGGCAGGCTCTGCAGCTTGGCGCCGCGCAGGTGCGGGGCGTCGTCCAGCAGGCCGACCGGCTCGAAGTTGCCGGAACGGCGCAGGTCGCGCACCAGGGTCTCGGCCGCCTGTCCGGCGCCCAGGATGAGCACGCGCCGCGCGGTCGAATCGGACTGCAGCGCCTGGTAGTCCTTCCACGCCCGGTACAGCAGGCGCGGCGCGCCCAGCAGCGCCGACAGCGCGAAGGGATAGATCACCAGCACCGACAGCGGAACGCCGTTGAAGCGCTTCCAGGCCAGCACCAGCACGATGGCGACCAGGCCGATGAAGCTGGCCTTGAAGATGTTCAGCAGGTCGCTGACGCTGGCGAACCGCCACAGGCCACGGTACAGGCCGACCCGCCAGAACACGATGCCCTGCAGCGCGAGCACCAGCGTCGTATCGACGTTCCACAGGGGCAGCGACGGAGCGTCAGGCAGGATGGAGTAACGGCCGGCATGCAGCAGCTGCCAACAGGCCCAGACCATGAACAGGTCATGGCAGACGATGGCCGTGCGAGGCAACAGGCCAAGGATTCTGTCCCGCCAGGGTGAAGACATATTTCGAGTAATTCCTTATCGGTGGCGCAATCCATTGCGCAGGAGGAGCCAAAGCAGGGCCAGCGCGGAAATCCACGCGACCGCTACGACAGCCTCCCACCTCGGCTGCAATCTGGTGCAAACATTGAACACTGTAATACTGAACAGGCCTACAACAAAGTACATCCCTGTCACCTGGGCGTGGCTGGCTCCTGCCTGCACCGCGCGCTGGTAGACGTGCTGGGTGTGGGGTTCCATCCAGCGCTGTCCTGAAAGGATGCGCGCCAACAGCGTGAAGCCCGCGTCCACGAGGAACGGGGAAATGGGCACCAGCAGCAGCAACCAGTTGATTTCCGTACGCAGCGCGGCCACCGCCAGCACGACGGAAACGGCATAGCCAAGCGCGCCACTTCCGACATCGCCCATGAAAATGCGCGCCTTCGGGAAATTGAACGGCAGGAAACCAAGGCAGGCCAGGCCCAGGGCGGTGGCAACCAGCGACCAGGGCCAGGGCAGCACGGCGGCGAAGCCCAGCGCGGCCAGTACCGCTTGGCTGCTGGCGATGCCGTTGATCCCATCCATGAAGTTCCAGATGTTGATCAGCGAGGCGGTGAAGACCAGCACCAGCAGGGCCAGCAGCCAGCTGCCACCGTGCACCTTGACCAGCGCGGCCAGCAGGCCGGCGGCGATGAAGTGCACCAGCAGGCGGCGCAGGGCCGGCAGGGGCCGATGGTCATCCCACCAGCCGATGCCCGCCACCAGCAGCAGGCCGAGGCTGGCCACGCCGAGGCTGGCAGCGGCGGCCGGCCACGCCCACATGGCCGCCACGGCGGCCACCAGCAGGCTGATGACGATGGCGATGCCACCGCCGCGCGGGGTCGCCACGCTATGGCTGCGGCGTTCGCCGGGCTGATCCAGCAACTGCTGGCGCAGCGCATAGCCGCGTGCCGCCCAGGTCAGCGCGGCGCTGAGCAGGGCCAGCCCCAGCAGCGCGGCCATCACCTGCCAGACCATGGCTCAGAGCACCGCGTAGTTCAGCAGCGGCTTGACCGTGCCCCACTCCTTGCAGCTCGGGCACTGCCAGTGGTGGGTACGCGCGCCGAAACCGCAGCGGGTGCAGCGGTAGGCGGGGTTGCGCACCAGCAACTGGTCGGTGATGTGCTTGAGGTCGTGCAGGGTGGCGGTGGAATCGGCACCTTCGGCCAGGGTCAGGTCGATCAGGGCTGATTCGCCGCGCACCGACGGGCGATCCTTCAACTGGCGGCCGAGGTAGGCACGGGCCGGTGCCACGCCCTCCTGCTCTTCCATCAGGCGGGTCAGCGCCAGCACCGGGGCGATGCCGCGGTAGTGCTCGGTCATTTCCGACAGGAAGGCACGCGCGCCGCCGAGGTCACCCACCTTGCGGTAGTTTTCCATCAGCGCCGGCAGCAGTTCGGGCAGGTACTCGGGATCATTGCGCGCGGCGCGCTCGAAGGCGCGCACGGCAGCCTCGGCGTTGCCGGCATCGGTTTCCAGGCGCCCTTCGATGATGCCGGCGCGCACCGACATGGCATCGGCCTGGTAGGCACGGGCAATGGCCGCCCTCGCCTCTTCCAGCTTGCCGGCGCCACGGAAGCGCTCGGCCAGTTCGCACTCGAATTGCCCGATCAGCTTGCCCATCGGCTCGCCGGTGACATCCTCGAAGCGGGTGGCGTTGTCGATGGCCTTTTCCCAGTCGCGCTCGGCCTGGTAGATGCCGATCAGGTGCTTGAGCGCCTGCGGTGCGCGCTGGTCCAGCTGGGCCAGTTCGGTGAACACGGTTTCGGCACGGTCCAGCAGGCCGGACTTCATGTAGTCCTCGCCCAGCGCCAGCAGCGCCTGCACGCGCTGGGCGTCGCTCAGGTCGTTGCGGTTGACCAGGCCCTGGTGCAGGCGGATCGCGCGATCCACTTCGCCACGACGGCGGAACAGGTGGCCCAGCGCGACCTGGGTCTCGAAGGTTTCCTTGTCCAGCTCGGCGATGTGCAGGAACAGTTCGATGGCCTTGTCCGGCTGCTCGTTGAGCAGGTAGTTCAGGCCACGGAAATAGGTGCTGGACAGGTGGCTGACCTGGTTGTCGCCATGGCGTTGCCCGCCGCGCCGCCCGATGACCCAGCCGGCCAGCGCCGCCAAGGGAACGAACAGGAAGAACCAGAACCACTCGGTGACGAAATCCATCTTCGATCAGCGTCCATCAAAAGATTGGGAGGGGGAAACCGGGGCCACGGGGGTGGCGACCGACTTGTTGGCACGGCGCAGCTGGGCGTAGAGCGGAATGACCACGCTCACCAGCACCAGGCCAGCACCGACGATGACGCCGATCAGCAGCGAAGCGATGATCGCCACGCCGATCGAGGTCTTGAGCTGGGTGAACACCAGGTTGATGGTCATCTCGTCCATGTTCATGGCACCGATGATCAACCCGAGAAGCAGCACCGCCAGCAGGACCAGCAGACGAAAAACCTTCATGCGACAGCTCCAGTGGCAGGAGGTCGTAGCTTATCCGACTCGCCGCGGTATTCGCACGCGGTGACGCGACGGGACACTCAGGCCGGATCGGCGTCCAGCGGCAGCACGCTGCTGACCCGCTCACGCAGTTCCTTGCCTGGCTTGAAATGGGGAACGTGCTTGCCCGGCAGGGCGACCGATTCGCCGGTCTTGGGATTGCGGCCCAGGCGCGGCGGACGGTAGTGCAGCGAGAAGCTGCCAAAGCCACGGATTTCGATGCGATCCCCGGCAGAGAGGGAACCGCCCATCATTTCCAGCAACGACTTCACCGCCAGATCGACATCATCGGCCTTCAGGTGCGCCTGGCGGCGCGCGAGGATTTCGATCAGTTCGGATTTGGTCATTGCCGGCTCACATCAAGGGTCACTCACCCTGAAACGGCCCGGGCAACAATGCCCGGGCCGTGCAGGAAACAACGTACAGCGTAAGGCCGATTACTCGGACTTGTTGCCGCTCAGCTGTGCACGCAGCAGCGCGCCCAGCTGGGTGGTGCCGCTGGCAGCCGAAGAGGACTGGTATTCCTCCAGCACTTCGCGCATTTCAGCGTCGTCCTTGGCCTTGATCGACAGCTGCAGGGTACGGCCCTTGCGGTCCATGCCCACGAACTTGGCTTCGACCTTGTCGCCGACCTTCAGGTGCTGGGTGGCGTCGTCAACGCGCTCGTTGGCGATGTCGCGTGCCGAGACGTAACCTTCGATGCCGTCAGCCAGCTCGATGATCGCGCCCTTGGCGTCGACTTCCTTCACCACGCCTTCGACCTTGGAGCCCTTCGGATTGGCAGCCATGTACTGGCCGAACGGATCCTGCTCCAGCTGCTTCACGCCCAGGGAGATGCGCTCGCGCTCCGGATCGACAGCCAGGACGACGGCGTCCAGGGTATCGCCCTTCTTGAAGTTGCGAACGATGTCTTCGCCAGTGGTCGCCCAGCTGATGTCGGACAGGTGAACCAGGCCGTCGATGCCGCCGTCCAGGCCGATGAAGATGCCGAAGTCGGTGATCGACTTGATCTGGCCCGACACCTTGTCACCCTTCTTGTGGGTGGCAGCGAAGGTTTCCCACGGATTGGCGGCAACCTGCTTCATGCCCAGCGAGATGCGGCGACGCTCTTCGTCGACGTCCAGCACCATCACTTCGACTTCGTCACCAACCTGCACAACCTTGGACGGGTTGACGTTCTTGTTGGTCCAATCCATCTCGGAGACGTGCACCAGGCCTTCGACGCCCGGCTCGATCTCGACGAACGCGCCGTAATCGGTGACGTTGGAGACCTTGCCGAAGACGCGGCTGTTGGCCGGGTAACGACGGGCGATGTTATCCCACGGATCTTCGCCCAGCTGCTTCAGGCCCAGCGAAACGCGGTTGCGCTCGCGGTCGAACTTCAGCACGCGCACGTCCAGCTCGTCGCCGACGTTCACGACTTCGGACGGATGGCGCACGCGCTTCCATGCCATGTCGGTGATGTGCAGCAGGCCGTCGATACCGCCCAGGTCCACGAATGCGCCGTAGTCGGTCAGGTTCTTGACGACACCCTTCAGGATCGCGCCTTCCTGCAGCTTGTCCATCAGCTGCTCGCGCTCTTCCGAGTGCTCGCTTTCGACGACAGCGCGGCGCGAAACCACGACGTTGTTACGCTTGCGGTCCAGCTTGATGAGCTTGAACTCGAGTTCCTTGCCTTCCAGGTAGGCCGGATCGCGCACCGGGCGCACATCGACCAGGGAACCCGGCAGGAAGGCGCGGACATCCTTGATGTCCACGGTGAAACCACCCTTGACCTTGCCGCTGATGCGGCCGGTGATGGTTTCGTTCTTTTCCAACGCTTCTTCCAGCTCGTCCCACACCATCGCGCGCTTGGCCTTCTCGCGCGACAGGACGGTTTCGCCGAAGCCGTTCTCGATGGAGTCGAGGGCGACCTTGACGATGTCGCCTTCGGCGACGTCGATTTCGCCAGCGTCGTTACGGAACTGTTCGATCGGCACGATGCCTTCGGACTTCAGGCCAGCGTTGATCACCACGACGTCGCCGCGGACTTCAACAACGGTACCGCTGACGATGGCGCCCGGCTTCAGCTTGGCCAGGTTGGCCTGGCTGGCTTCAAACAGTTCGGCAAATGATTCGGTCATTAGATTTACTCTGTTGGACACATGGGTCGGTTGGCTTCCTTTCGGGGACATGCCCCACTGAAGACCGTTACCGCCCGCCTGTTGGTCGACCCCGGAAAAGCAGGTCGTGTGTAGTAGGAAAACCGCCACGCATCATTGCGCGACGGAGCTGGTACAGCACTGCTATGCGCGACCACCGCCGATGTTGCTGGCAGTGCTCCCGCGCGAACGGATCAGGCAGCCGGAACCGGAAGCAGATCCATCACTCGGGCAACGACATCATCGATGCCGATGCCTGTGGTGTCGATGAGGACAGCATCGTCTGCCGGCTTCAGGGGCGCCACGGTACGCTGAGCATCACGGGCGTCGCGGGCCATGATCTCGCGCAGGAGGTCATCAAAGTTAACAGAAACCCCCTTGTCTTTCAACTGCTTATGCCGGCGCTCGGCGCGCTCCTCGGCACTGGCGGTCAGGAAGACCTTGTAGGGGGCGTCCTTGAAGATCACCGTGCCCATGTCGCGGCCGTCGGCGACCAGGCCCGGCAGCTCCCTGAATGCGCGCTGGCGCTCCTTCAGTGCGGCACGGACCTCGGGAATGGCGGCAATGGCCGAGGCCAGCGCACCGGTGGTCTCCAGGCGCAGCTCGTCGGTGGCATCGGTGCCGTTGACCATGACCCGCATCGACTCACCCTGTTCAACAAACTGAACGTGGGTGTCGAAGGTGCAGCGCACCAGGGCCGAGGCATCGGAGGTATCGATATCGGCCCAGCTCGCAGCCACCCCCACCGCCCGGTACAACGCGCCCGAATCCAGGTAGTGCCAGCCCAGGCGGCGCGCCACGATGCGGCTGATGGTACCCTTGCCGGCCCCCGAAGGGCCGTCGATGGTCAGGACGGGAGCGAGTGGATTCATGGGGGTCCTAGCGCGTGTGAAGGGGCCATTCTAGCCCCTGCCCAAGCCCCCGCGCAGGGACTTTCGCGCAACCACTTGAAACGACGACAAAAAGCCCGGTAGAATGGCGGGCTTGAACGAGCGCCAACTGCCGATTGTCTTGCGCATATCGCGGCCACGCTCCACCCGAACAACTACTGTTTACGCCGAGGTATGCCATGAAAATCCTGTCCTCCCTGAAGTCGGCGAAGGCCCGTCACCGCGACTGCAAGGTCGTCCGTCGTCGTGGCAAGATCTTCGTCATCTGCAAGTCGAACCCGCGTTTCAAGGCGCGTCAGCGCTGAGCCTCACGGCCTTCGGGCCGCGGCTGGTCCCACGCGGGACCGACCCGATGCAAAAAACCGCCTTCGGGCGGTTTTTTGTTGCATGCAGCTTTTTTTCCTGCCGTTTTTTGCTGTAATCGCCTTTCTTGACCACTGGGGAGTAGATCGAGATGAAGTGTTACCTGAGCACACTGGCCGTCCTGGCCACCCTGGCCGCCGCCACGCCGGCGCTGGCCGATACCCTGCTGGTCGACCGCGCCAATGAAAAACCGGCCGGTGCCCTGCCCGTCCGCGGCCAGAGCATGCAGCAGGTGCAGTCGCAGTTCGGTGCGCCGAGCGAGCAGCTGCAGCCGCGCGGCGGGCAGAAGCGCCAGTGGCCGACCATCAACCGCTGGGTCTACCCGCAGTTCACCGTCTACTTCGAGAAGCAGAAGGTGATCGACGTGGTGGCCAACAAGGCGGATCCGAACGAGATCGGCCCGAAGCCGCCGATCCGCTGAACCCCCTACCCGCCGCTGGCGGGCCTGTGTAGCGAGACCATGAACCAGACCCTTCGTTTTCCTGCCGAATGGGAAGCCCAGAGCGGCGTCCTGATTGCCTGGCCCACCGCCGACACCGACTGGGCCGACCGCCTGGGCCAGGTGGAGGAAACCTACATCGCGCTGGTCGCGGCCATCACCCGCTTCCAGCCGGTGCTGATCTGCGTGGCCGACGACGATGTGGAGACCTATGCCGAAATGCGGCTGCGCTCCAACCGCATCGACATGGACCGGGTCCGCTTCACCACGGCGGCCTATGACGATACCTGGCTGCGCGACTCCGGCCCGATCACCCTGCGCCGCGCCGACGGCAGCTTCCAGCTGCTGGACTTCCGCTTCACCGGCTGGGGCGGCAAGTTCGACGCTACCCTGGACGACCAGCTGGTGGGCGCGCTCGACCAGGCCGGCGTGTTCAACAACGCACCGGTGCGCAGCATCCCGTTCGCGCTGGAAGGCGGCGGCATCGAGACCGACGGTGAAGGCACCCTGCTGACCACCTGGAAGTGCCTGCACGAGCGCCACCCGGACCGCGACCGCGCCAGCCTGAGCGCCGACCTGGCCGACTGGCTGCAGCAGGACCGCGTGCTGTGGCTGGACCATGGCTATCTGGAAGGCGACGACACCGACGCGCACATCGACACCCTGGCCCGCTTCGCTTCGCCTGACAGCATCGTCTACCAGGCCTGCGACGACCAGAGCGACTCGCACTACGCCGAACTGCAGGCGATGGGCAACGAGCTGGCCGCGCTGCGCACCAGGGATGGGCAGCCGTACCGCCTGTTCCCGCTGCCGTGGGCACAGCCGGTGATCGACGAAGGCCGGCGCCTGGCCGCGTCGTACGCCAACTACCTGATCGTCAATGGCGCGGTGCTGATGCCCGCCTATGGCGACCCGGCCGACGACCTGGCCCGCGACGTGCTGGCCCAGGCCCACCCGGGCCGCGAGATCGTGCAGGTGCCGTGCCGCTCGCTGATCTGGCAGAACGGCAGCCTGCACTGCATCACCATGCAGCTGCCGGCAGGGCTGTTGAAGGCGTAACGGATGCCGCCGGGCCCCGCCCGGCGCTCTCCTTGTAGAGTCGAGCCATGCTCGACTGGCTTTTTGTAGAGCCGAGCCCACGCTCGGCTGGCGCGCTCGCGCAATCGAAGCAGACCACAGCCGAGCATGGGCTCGGCTCTACAACACCGGCCATTCAGCGGCCGACACGCCGCGGCATGCCATCCGCGCTAACATGCAGGTTTTCCCCCGCAGGAACGCCCCGCATGAACTCGCGCAGCCCCCTTACCGTCGCCCTGATCCAGGAGCGCAACCACGGTGATGCCGCCGCCAACCTGGCGGTGATCGAAGCACGCGTGGCCGAGGCGGCTGCGCAGGGCGCGAAACTGGTGCTGCTGCAGGAACTGCACAACGGCCCGTACTTCTGCCAGCACGAGTCGGTCGATGAATTCGACCTGGCCGAGCCGATTCCCGGCCCGAGCACCGAGCGCCTGGGCGCACTGGCGAAGAAGCATGGCGTGGTGCTGGTCGGTTCGCTGTTCGAACGCCGCGCCGCTGGCCTGTACCACAACACCGCCGTGGTCTTCGAGAAGGACGGCACCCTGCTGGGCAAGTACCGCAAGATGCACATCCCGGACGATCCGGGCTTCTACGAGAAGTTCTACTTCACCCCGGGCGACATCGGTTTCACCCCGATCGATACCTCGGTCGGCCGCCTTGGCGTGCTGGTGTGCTGGGACCAGTGGTACCCGGAAGCGGCGCGCCTGATGGCGCTGGCCGGTGCCGAACTGCTGCTCTACCCCACCGCCATCGGCTGGGACCCGGACGACGTGCAGGACGAGAAGACCCGCCAGCGCGACGCGTGGGTGCTGAGCCACCGCGGCCATGCCGTGGCCAACGGCCTGCCGGTGCTGAGCTGCAACCGCGTCGGCCATGAAGCATCGCCGCTGGGCGCGTCGGGCATCCAGTTCTGGGGCAACAGCCACGTGCTGGGCCCGCAGGGCGAGTTCCTGGCCGAGGCCGGCACCGACGCCACCGTGCTGGTGTGCGACGTGGACCTGCAGCGCAGCGAACACGTGCGCCGCATCTGGCCGTTCCTGCGCGACCGTCGCATCGATGCGTACGGTGACCTGCTCAAGCGCTACATCGACTGAGCCGGAGCGCTGCCATGGCCGTCCTCATCCGTGATGCCGGCCCGGCCGACATCGCCGCGATCACCGCGATCTACGCGGTGGAAGTGACCGACTTCGTCAACACCTACGAGTACGACATCCCAGACCAGGACGAGATGCTGCGCCGCATGCGCGACATCATCGACCGTGGCTTCCCCTACCTGGTCGCCGAGATCGACGGCCAGGTGGCGGGGTATGCCTACGCCAACACCTACCGCACCCGCGTGGCCTACCAGTGGACCGTGGAGAACTCGGTCTATGTCGACGCTGCCTACCAGGGCAAGGGCGTGGGCACCGGCCTGCTGCAGGCGCTGATCGATGCCTGCGTGGCGCGCGGCTACCGGCAGATGGTGGCGGTGATCGGCGAACCGACCAATACCGCTTCGATCAAGCTGCACGAACGCTTCGGCTTCCACCTGGTGGGCGTGTTCAAGGGCCTGGGCCGCAAGCATGGCCGCTGGCTGGACACCGTGCAGATGCAGCGCGCGCTCGGCGATGGCGCCGACACCGCACCTTCCAATGAATGAATCCATGACTGAAACCCTTCCCGAAACCGGCGACGATCTGTTCGCCGGCCAGCCGGTGCGCGTCGTTGAACGCGACGGCGTGCGTTACACCCTGCTGGGCACCGCCCACGTTTCCCACGCCAGCGTCGAGGCGGTGGAAAAGGCCATCGACAGCGGCCGCTTCGATGCGGTGGCCGTCGAGCTGGACCCGCAGCGCCTGCAGGCGCTGAGCGACCCGGACACGCTGGCCAAGCTGGACCTGGTGGAAGTGATCCGCAAGGGCCGCGTGGCGCTGTTCGCCGCCAACCTGGCCCTGTCGGCCTACCAGCGCCGCCTGGCCGAACAGCTGGGCATCGAGCCCGGTGCCGAGCTGAAGCGCGCGGTGGACCTTGCGCGTGAGCGCGGCCTGCCGGTGCACCTGATCGACCGCGAAGTCGGCCTGACCTTCCGCCGCGCCTCGCAGCGCCTGGGCTTCTTCGGCAAGCTGAAGCTGGTGGCCGGCCTCGGCGCGGGCCTGTTCTCCTCGGAAGAAGTGGGCGAGAACGAGATCGAGAAGCTCAAGCAGGGCGACATGCTGGAATCGAGCTTCGGTGAATTCGCCACCGAAAGCCCGGCGCTGTACGAGACCATCATCGGCGAGCGCGATCGCTACATGGCCACGCGCCTGCGCGAGGAACACAACCCGCAGCTGCGCGAGGTGCTGGCGGTGGTCGGCGCCGGCCACCTGGCCGGGCTGGCGCGCTACCTGGAAACCGACACCGCCGAACCGGCACCGCTGCGCGCGGAACTGGAAGCCGTGCCGAAGAAGCGCAACATCCCATGGCTGACCCTGATCATCCTGGCCATCGTGATCACCGGCGTTGCCGTGGGCTTCTACCGTGGCGGCCTGGGCGTGGGCACCGAACTGCTGGCGACGTGGGCGATGTACACCGGCGGCCTGGCCGGCATCGGCTGCCTGCTGGCCGGCAGCCACCCGCTGAGCATCCTGACCGCGATCGCGGTGGCGCCGTTCAAGCCGTTCCGCCTGAGCATCCCCACCGGCGCGTTCTCGGCGCTGGTGGAAGCGCGCCTGCGCAAGCCGGCCTACGAGGACTTCCTCAAGCTGCGCGACGATGCGCAGAGCCTGAAGGGCTGGTACCGCAACCGCGTCACGCGGGTGGTGCTGACCTTCATGCTGACCAACCTGGGCAGCATGCTGGGCCTGTGGCTGACCGCCGGCAAGGTGTGGGGCAAGGTCGCGGGTTGATTGCAGCACCCCGCCGGGCGTGGCCCGGCGCTACCGGTCACGGCATCGGTAGCGCCCGAGCCCGTGCCCGGGCGGCGCCGCAAGGCGGCAAAAGGTAGAGGCCAACCTTGGTTGGCACCGCCCTGCACGGCAGGAAAAAAAGGGGAGACCGCCCCACTACGACAGGTCTCCCCCCACCACAACACGTTGTCGTGCCCGATAGTCGAGCAAGCTCGACGCTACGCGGCTGTTGCGGCCGCCTTGTCCAGGCCGCGCGCGCGCCGGATCAGGCGTGTCACCGCACTGCGCAGGTCATCCAGCACCGCGTAGATGGTCGGCAGGAACAGCAGGCTGACCACGGTGGAGAACGCCAGGCCGCCGGCAATCGCGCGCGCCATCGGTGCGTACTCCGGGCCATCGCCGAACATCTGCGTATTGGTGAGCGAGATCGGCACCATGGCCAGGATCGCCGTGCCCATCGTCATCATGATCGGCCGCAGGCGCTCGCGTGAGCCCTCCACCAGCGCCTGGGTACGGCCCATGCCGCCGCGCCGCAGGTTGTTGATGTGCTCGATCATCACGATGCCGTTGTTCACCACCACGCCCATCAGCACCAGGATGCCGATGAAGGACATGATGCCGAACGAGGTACCGGTGACCCAGAACAGCCAGAACACGCCGAAGATCGAGAACAGCACGCCACTCATGATCGCCGCCGGGAACAGCAGCGACTCGAACACGGCCGCCATCACCACGTAGATCATCACCAGGGCGATGAGCAGGTTGAACACCATCTGCTGCATCGCCTCGTTGTCGTTGCCGTAGTCACCGCCATCGAAGGTGAAGCCATAGCCGGCGGGGAAGCTCATCGGCTTGAGCACCGCTTCGATCGCCTTGCGGCCATCGGGCGCGGTGATCTTCTCGGCCAGGTTGGCCTTGATGGTGAGGGTGGTCTGGCGGTTGGTACGGCCGATCTGGGTGGCCGACGAACCCACATCGACGCTGACCAGGCTCAGCAGCGGCACGCTGCGGCCATCGCCGGTGCGCACGCTGTAGCTGGCCAGGTCTTCCGGGCTGCTCTGCTCGGCACCGGCGAAGCGCACCCACACCGGCACTTCGTTGTCGCCACGACGGAACTCACGCAGCGGTGCACCGCGCAGGGCCAGGCCGACGAAGCTGGCCACCTGCTCGGCATTGAAGCCGAAGGCCGCGGCGCGCTCGCGGTCGACGTGAACCTTCAGTTCGCCACCCTTCTCGCCGTTGTCGATGCGCACGTCGCGCAGCTCCGGGCGCTGGGCCAGCAGCGGCAGCACTTCCTGGCCGATCTCCTGCAGCATGCTGCTGGAATCACCCACCAGCTGGACCTGCACGCCCTGGTTGCCACCGCCATCGCCGCCCTGGTTGCCGATGAAGTAATCGGCGCGCGCCGACTTCGGCAGACCCTTGCGGATCTCTTCCTGCAGCGCCTTGATGTCCTTGGCGTACTTCTCGTCGATGGTGACGGTGGTCGAGCCACCTTCCTGTTCGCTGTACCAGGAATAGACCTGCTGCACGTGCAGGCGCTCGCGGTTCTGTTCGACCCAGGCTTCAACACGGCCGACTTCCTCGGACATCTGCCGGTAGGTGTAGGCGCCCTTCCACATGTACCCGATGAAGACGTCTTTGCCACCACCGCCGCCGAACATGTCGACCTTGGTCAGCTTCATCGGCACCAGGCTGACCAGCACCACCAGCACGATGCCGAGCAGGCTCCAGCCGCGATGGCGCAGCGACCAGTCCAGCAGGCGGGCATAGTGGCGCTGCAGCCGCGCGATCACGCCGGTCTGCGAATGCAGCAGCTTGGGCGTGGCCATGCGCGCGGACAGCATCGGGATCAGGCTGACCGCCACCAGCCACGAGGCCAGCAGCGAGACCGAGATGGTGATCGCGATCTGCGCCATGAAGATGCTGATGTTGTTGGTTTCGCCGAACAGGTTGGGCACGAACACGATGCAGTGGCACAGGGTGCCGGCACTGAGCGCGATGGCCACGTTGCGGGTACCGATGATGGAGGCCAGGCGCGGCTGCCCCGGCATGCGCTCGCGTTCCTGGTAGATGCTTTCCACCACCACCACGGCGTTGTCCACCAGCATGCCGACGGCCAGCAGCAGGCCCATCATGGTCAGGATGTTCAGCGTCACCCCGGCGAAGTACATGAAGCCCAGGGTGATGGTGAAGCAGATCGGGATCGCCAGGGTCACCATCAGCGTGGACGGCCAGTGGCGCAGGAAGAAGAACAGCACCGTGACCGACAGGATCAGGCCGACCGCACCGGCTTCGGCCAGTTCCAGCAGCGAGGAGGTAACCGCCTTGCCCTGGTTGTCGATCACTTTGATCTGCACATCACGCATCGAGTCCTGTGCGCGGATCGCCTCGACTTCGGCCAGGGCAGCGCGCGAGACATCCACCAGGTTGGCGCTGCGCTCCTTGAAGATGTCCAGGCCGATGGCCGGGTTGCCGTCCAGGCGGCGCCCGTAGTTCATGCGCGCCGGCTTCAGGCGCACCTCGGCGATGTCACCCAGGCGCAGGCCCTTGGCGTTGATCACAAGGTCACGCATTTCCTGCAGGTCGGTGATCTCGCCCACCGGCTGCACGCGCACGCGCTGTCCGTTGTCGTTGATCTGCCCGGCCGAGATCGAGAAGTTCAACGTGCGCAGGCGGTCGCTGAGTTCGTTGATGCTCAGGCCATGCGCGCTGAGCCGGTCCGGATCGATGGCGATCTCGACCTCGTTCGGCGGCGCGCCGGTGATGTCCACGCGCGCCACGCCCGGGATGCGCTCGATGCGCCGCTTGAACTCGCGGTCGAGCATGTCATAGGCGGCGGTCAGGTCGGTGGCGCTGGCCAGGCGTACCTTCAGCACCGGCTGGTCGCTGCTGGACCACTTGAACACGTTGTAGCGCTGCAGGTCGTCGGGCAGGTCGCTGCGGATGGCATCGATGCGCTCGCGTGCATCGGAGGCCGCGATGGCGATGTCACGGTCCCAGTCGCTGAACTCGATGAAGATCGAGGCGGCTTCGGACGTGGCCTGCGAGCGCATGCGCTTGATGCCGGTCATCGTCGCCAGCGATTCCTCCACCGGGCGGATGATGGTCCGCTCCACCTCTTCCGGGGTCGAGCCGGTATAGGGAATCTGCACGAACAGGAACGGCGCGGAGATGTCCGGCAGCGCCTCCAGCGGCAGCCGGAACGAGGCGATCAAGCCCACCACCACCAGCGACACGAAACACATGATGGTGGTGACCGGGCGGCGGATGGAGAACTCGGCGACGCTCATGCCGGTTCCTCCGCGCCGCCGCTGTGGCCAGCCTCGGCAGCGTGCAGGCCTTCGCCGGCATGCTTGCGGCCGCGCTCGCGGTAGTAGGCATCGCCGCGGCGGTCCATCAGGTCGTACACCACCGGGATGACCAGCAGGGTCAGCAGGGTCGACACCAGCAGGCCGCCGATGACGGTGATCGCCATCGGTGCGCGCACCTCGGCGCCCTCGCCCATCGCCACCGCCAGCGGCAGGAAGCCGAACAGGGTGCACAGGGTGGTCATGATGATCGGCCGCAGGCGCGACCGCGCACCTTCCACCAGTGCCTCGTGCTTGGCCACACCGGCTTCGCGTAGCTGGTTGACCTTGTCGATCAGGATGATCGCGTTCTTGGTGACCAGCCCGACCAGCAGGATCAGGCCGATGAACACCACCACCGAAATGGGCTTGCCGGTCATCAGCAGCGCCAGGATCGCGCCGACCAGGGCCAGCGGGATGGTGAACAGGATGACGAACGGGTGCAGCAGCGATTCGAACTGCGAGGCCATCACCAGGTAGACCAGGAAGATGGCCAGGCCGAAGGCGAAGATCAGCGACTTGGCAGCCTGTGCCAGCTCCTCGCCCTGGCCGCCGATGTGCAGGCCGACGCCGGCGCCGAGCGGCTGCTCGGCCACCATCTGCTGCACCTCGCGCATGGCCGCGCCCAGGTCGATGTCGCGCAGGTTGGCCGACACCACGGCCACGCGGGTCTGGTCAGCGCGATGGATCTCGCTGGGGCCGGTGGTAGCGACCACATCGGCCACCGCATCCAGGGTGACCGGACGGCTGCTGCCCGGGTTCACGATCAGGCGGCGGATGCTGTCCACGCTGGCACGGTCCCCCTCCTGCGCACGCACCAGCACATCGATCTTGCGATCACGGAAGCTGTAGCGGGTGGCCACGTCGCCACGCACCTTCTTCACCACCACATCGGCGATCTGGCGGGTGGTCAGGCCCAGTGCACCGGCGCGTTCCTGGTCGAAGCGGATCTGGATTTCCGGGAAACCCTCTTCCACCGTCGACTTCACATCGGCGTAGTGCGCGTTGCTGCGCAGCAGGGCTGCCAGGCGCTGGCCGGCCTGCTCCAGGGTGGCCATGTCCTGCCCGCGCAGCTCGATTTCCAGTGGCGTGGAGAAGCTGAACAACGCCGGGCGCGCGAAGTCGACCTGGGCACCAGGGTGCTGGCCCATGGTGTCACGCAGGCGCTCGGTGATCTCCGCTTCGGTGCGTGCGTTGCCGCCGCCTTCCATCACCACGGTCAGCTTGCCGATGTTTTCGCCGCTCTCGGTCGGGCTGGCATCCAGCCGCGTGCCGCTGCCGCTGACGCCGTACAGCGAAGCCACGCCTTCCCCCTCGCCGTGTGCCAGCTGCAGCTCGCGCACCAGCGCATCGGTCTGCTTCAGCGGCGTGCCGGCGGGCAGCTTCACCGTCATTTCGAAGCGGTCCTGGGCCAGCTGCGGAATCAGGTCGGCACCGAGCATCGGCACCAGGGCCATGGTGCCGACAAAGGCCAGCGCGGCCAGGCCCAGCACCTTGCCGGGATGGGCAAGCGCATTGGGCAGCAGGCGCAGGTAGCCACGCTCGGCGCCGGCATAGGGCTTCATCGCGATGTCGCTGGCCTTGCGCATGACCGGCCCGACCACGGCGACCACGCCGCGCCACAGGCGCACCACCAGCCAGGCCAGGGCGAAGAAGCTCCAGCGCACGCTGGCCACGACGCCACGACGGCCCAGCGCGACCGGCTTCTGCCAGCGGCTCTGCGGGTGCCACGGTTCGGCAGCGGCTTCTTCCGGGAAGGCCAGCGGCGGCCGGCCCTTCAGCGAGCTCAGCATCGGGATCAGGGTCATCGACACCAGCAGCGAGATCGCGATGGCAATGGCCACGGTCAGCGCCTGGTCGCGGAACAGCTGGCCGGCGATGCCATCGACGAACACCAGCGGCAGGAACACCGCGATGGTGGTCAGGGTGGACGCCACCACCGCCATGCTCACTTCGCGGGTACCGACGATGGCCGCCTGCAGGATGCCCAGGCCACGCTCGCGCGCCTTGGCGATGCTTTCCAGCACCACGATCGAATCGTCCACCACCAGGCCGGTGGCCAGCGCCAGGCCGCCCAGCGACATCACGTTCAAGCTCAGGCCGAGCTGGCCCATGAAGAAGAACGTGGCGATGATCGAGACCGGCAGCGACAGGCTGATCACGAAGGTGGACCAGCCATCGCGCAGGAACAGGAAGATGATCAGGATGGCCAGCAGGCCGCCGATCACCGCGTCCTTCTTGACGTCACTGATGGCGTGTTCGATGAAGCGCGACTGGTCCTCGATGGTGGTCAGTTCGGCATCGCCGGGGAAGGTGGCCTTGATCTGTTCCAGGCGCTTGCGCAGCGCTTCGGCGGTGGCCACGGTATTTGCGTCGCCTTCCTTGTAGATCGCCAGCTCGACCGACTCCTTGCCACCCAGGCGGATGATCGCCTCGCGCTCCTTGTAGCCCTGGCGCACGGTTGCCACATCCTTCAGGCGTACCGGCACGCCGTTGGCAACGACGCTGGAGCCGCCGCCGGAGGAGGCGCTCTGCGCCGCCGACGCCGCAGCGACGGCCGCTGCCGAACCGGTGGACGCAGCGATGTTGAACATCTGCTGCAGGGCCGAATCGGCCGCGCTGCCGTTGGACGACTGGGTGGTGACCAGCAGGTTGCGGATCTCTTCCAGATCGGCGAACTGGTTGACGGTGCGCACCAGGAAGCGCTGCGAGCCCTCCTCCAGGCGCCCGCCGGAAATGTTGATGTTCTCTTCCTTCAACCGCTTGATGACGGTGTCGATGGGCAGGTTGAGCTGGGCCAGCTTCTGCTGGTCGATGTCCACCTGGATCTCGTCTTCCAGGCCACCGCCGACCTTCACTGCAGCCACGCCAGTCACCGGCTCCAGTTTCTTCTTCAGGTCTTCGTCGGCATAGCGGCGCAGGCCGGTCAGTTCGCGGATGGCGTCCTCATCGCTGGTCGGCGCCGCCTTGGTCGACAGCACCAGGCGCATGATCGGCTCGGTGGACGGATTGAAGCGCAGCAGCACCGGGGCCTTGGCCTCCAGTGGCAGGTTCAGCGCTTCCATCTTGTCGCGCACCTCCAGGCTGGCCTGGTCCATGTTGGTGCCCCAGGCAAACTCGAGCACCACATCGCTCTGCCCGGTGCGCGAAACCGACTTCAGCTTGCGCAGGTTCTTGACCACGCCCACGGCTTCTTCCACCGGCTGGGTGATCAGGCTTTCGATTTCGGTCGGTGCCGCGCCGGTGTATTCGGTGCGCACGGTCAAGGTGGGATAGCTCAGGTCGGGCAGCAGGTTGACCTTGAGGTTGCCCAGCGCGATCAGGCCGAACAGCAGCAGCGTGACCGTGCACATGGCGATGGTGACGCGGCGGCGGGTGGCGAATTCCACCAGGCCGCCGCGCAGGCCGGCAGCGGCGCCATCGCCGCCCGGCGAGGCACCGTGGTCGTGTCCCGGGGCGCTCATTGCTGGCTCCCGGCCTTGTCTGCGGATTTACCGGCGGCCACGGTGGCCGGCTTGGCCTTGGCAGCCTTGGGATCGGCGATGACCTGCACGGCGGTGCCGTCGCGCAGGGCGACCTTGCCGGCGGTGACAATCCTGTCGCCGGCGGCCAGGCCTTCGCGGATCTCCACCCAGGGGCCTTCGGCATAGCCCAGCTTCACCGGTACGCGCGCCACCTTGCCTTCGCGCACGCGGAACACCGCCGGCTCGCCGTCGTCGAGGATGGCCAGGCGCGGCACCACCAGGGCGTCGGCGCGCTGGTCGTAGTCGATGCGGATGCGTCCGAACATGCCGGGTTGCAGCGCGTGCTCGGTGCCGTTGAAGGCGCTGACCACGCGGAACGTGCCGCTGCCCGAATCGACCACCGGCGCGATGCGGTCGACGGTGCCGGTGAAAGTCTTGCCCGGCAGCGCATCGGCCGAGAGCACGACCGGCTGGCCGGCGCGCAGCGTCGCCAGTTCGCGCTCGGGCACGTTGAGGGTGGCTTCCAGCTGGGAGTTGTCGACGATGCGGAAGATCGGCGTGTTGATCTGCACGAAGTTGCCGGTCTTGATTGAGCGCGAGGCGATCACCCCGGAGATCGGCGCCACCACCGTGGTGTAGGACAGTTCCAGCGTCGCCAGGCGGTACTGCGCGCGCATGTTTTCCAGGTCGTAGCGCAGCTGGTCGACGTCGGAGGCACTGACCATCTGCTGGCCGACCAGCTTCTGTGCACGCTGGTAGTTGTTCTCCAGCTTGCGCATCTGCGCTTCGCTCTGCGCCACGGCCAGGCGCGCACGGTCAGGGTCCAGGCGTACCAGCGGCTGGCCGGCGGTCACCCGCTGGCCCTCCTCGACCAGCACCGCCAGCGCCACGCCGGAGGTCTTGGCCACCACCTGCGATTCGGCGCGCGGTTCCAGCGCAGCGGTGCCGGTGTAGCTGGCTGCCACGGCGCGGTGGCTGGCCACGGCCACTTCCACCGGGACCGCGTCGACCTTCTTCTCGTCCTTGGTTTCGGCCGCCTTGGCTTCGGAATTGGGGCCCGCGGCGCAACCGCCCAGCAGCAGGGAGGTGGAGATCAGCAGGGCAGCGGCACAGAGTCCAGTGCGGCGGCCGGGCAGGAAGGTTGGGTGCGACATCGTCAGATCCCTGGAGGATGCGTGGGCAGGTGTGGTAGCAAAGTAATGCACCACTTCACGGCAACACCATATCCCAAAGGTCATGGTGCCTTCACGCCGCTGGTCGGCCCGTCCCCATTTCAGCTAGATGAAACCTGAGGCTATACTCGGGTCGTTCCGTACCCCACGCCGGAACGACCAGACCCGAATCCCCGGATAACGACATCATGCGCCCGCAGCCGCTCGCCGCTTGTCTCGCTCTGGCCGTCCTCCTGCCCCTCGGGGCCGCCGCACAGCCCGCTCCTGCTCCTGCAGCACCCGCCCCGGCTCCGGCCCAGGCCACCCCGCCCGCTGCCGCCGCCCCGGCCGGCAACTTCGATAATGGCCGGGTGCTGGCCTATACCTGCCAGGGCTGCCACGGCATCACCGGTTACAAGAACGCCTACCCCAGTTACCGGGTACCGAAGATCGGTGGCCAGACCCAGCAGTACCTGACCCAGGCCCTGACCGAGTACCGCCAGGGCAAGCGCCGGCATCCAACGATGCAGGCGCAGTCGATGAGCTTCAGCGAACAGGAGATCGCCGATCTCGCTGTTTACCTGTCCACCGTCAAGTAAGGCCCGCCCATGTCGAAAGCCGCGCATACGATGCGTCACGCCATCGCCCTGTCCGTTGCCCTGCTGCTGGCGGCCTGCTCGCAGTCGCAGGTGGAAAGCAGTGAAAAATCGGCCGGCGACCCTGGCCACGCCAGTGGCGAACACGGTTCGTCCTCCTCGGCCGGCCTGCCGCCGGGCCGCGAGGCAGCCGGTGAAGCCCGCGCCAAGGTGAAGGGCAAGGCGACCAACCAGAGCTGCATTGATTGCCATGGTGCCGACGGCAACGCGCCGATCGACCCGACCTACCCCAAGCTGGGTGGCCAGTACGGCGATTACCTGGCCCATGCCCTGCAGGCCTACCGGGCCGGCGACCGCCAGCATGCGTTGATGACGCCGCAGGCGAAGGACCTGAGCGACCAGGACATCGCCGACCTGGCGGCGTACTTCGGCAGCCGGCCGAGCCAGCTGCGGGATCTGCACGGGGTCAAATAACCCCCGGCATTCCGGTGGGTGCGGACCGTTGGTGGTGGGTGCGGACCGTTGGTCCGCACTGACGGACCCATCCACGCAGGGCGTGGATCTACCCGGCGTCGGCGTCGGTAGGTGCGGACCGTTGGTCCGCACGAATCCCGCGCAATCAGCCTTCCAGCTCTTCCCAGCGCGCGTAGGCGGCATCCAGCTCGGCCTGCACCTTGGCCAGCTGCTGGGTGTGCGAGGTCACTTCGGCACTGCTGCGGGTGTAGAACGACGGGTCGTTCATCGCCGCAGTCAGTCCTTCGACATCGCCTTCCAGCTTCTCGATGGTCTTGGGCAGCTGTTCCAGCTCGCGTGCTTCCTTGTAAGCCAGCTTGCGCTTGGGTGCGGCCGGCACCGCAGCCGCCGCGGCGGCCGGTGCAGCAGCGGCCGGCTTGGTGGCGGGCGCAGCGGCAGGCGTAGCCACGCTGGCCGCATAGCGCTGCCAGTCGGTGTAGCCGCCCACGTACTCGCCAATCACGCCATCGCCTTCCATCACCAGCGTGGAGGTCACCACGTTGTCGATGAAATCACGATCATGGCTGACCAGCAGCAGGGTGCCGGTGTATTCACCCAGCAGCTCTTCCAGCAGCTCCAGGGTTTCCACGTCCAGGTCGTTGGTCGGTTCGTCCATCACCAGCAGGTTGGACGGCTGTGCGAACAGCTTGGCCAGCAGCAGGCGGTTGCGTTCACCACCGGACAGGCGGGTGATCGGCGCGCGCGCACGCTCGGGGGTGAACATGAAGTCCTGCAGGTAGGCATGCACGTGCTTGCGCTTGCCGTTGAACTCGAGGAAATCGCGGCCTTCGGCCACGTTCTCGATCGCGCTCCAATCCTCGCGCAGCACCGCACGGTACTGGTCGAAATAGGCGATCTGCAGGTTGGTACCGGCGTTGACTTCACCCTTGGCCGGCTGCAGTTCGCCCAGCAGCAGCTTCAGCAGCGTGGTCTTGCCGCTGCCGTTGGGGCCGATCAGGCCGATACGGTCGCCACGCAGGATGGTGGTGGTGAAGTCGCGGACCATGGTGCGCTCGCCGAAGGCGAACGAAACGTCCTTGACGTCGATGACCTTCTTGCCGGAGCTGACGCCCTGCGCCGCTTCCATCTTGACGTTGCCGCTGAGGTCGCGGCGCTGCGAACGCTCGTTGCGCATCGCCTTCAGGCGGCGCACGCGGCCTTCATCGCGGGTGCGGCGGGCCTTGATGCCCTGCCGGATCCAGACTTCTTCCTGCGCCAGCAGCTTGTCGAAGCGAGCGTTTTCCTGCGCCTGCGCGTTGAGGCGTTCCTCGCGGCGGCGCTCGTAGTTGGCCCAGTCGCCCGGCCAGCTGGTGACCTGGCCGCGGTCGATCTCGACGATGCGGGTGGCCAGAGCGCGCAGGAAGCGGCGGTCATGGGTGACGAACACCACGCTGCCGCTCCAGCCCTTCAGGAACGCTTCGAGCCAGTCGATGGCTTCGATGTCGAGGTGGTTGGTCGGTTCGTCCAGCAGCAGCACATCGGGACTGGACACCAGCGCGCGGGCCAGCAGCACGCGGCGCTTCATGCCGCCGGACAGGCGGCCGAACTCGGCCTCGCCATCCAGGTCGAGCTTGGTGAGGGTTTCGCTGACGCGCTGGTCCAGGCCCCAGCCGTTGGCGGCGTCGATCTTGGCCTGCACGTTGCCCAGGGCTTCGCCATCGAAGACCTCGGCATGGCTGAGGTGGTGGAACTCGGCCAGCCACTGGCCCAGTTCGCCCAGGCCATCGGCCACGACGTCGAACACCGAGCCGGCAGCGCCATGCGGCACTTCCTGCTCCAGGCGGGTCACGCGGACGCCCTGCTGCACGCGTACTTCGCCGTCATCGGGCTTGTGGTCACCGGACAGCAGCTTGAGCAGGGTGGATTTGCCGGCGCCGTTGCGGCCGATCAGGGCGATGCGTTCGCCCGGCTCGATCGACAGTTCGGCCTTTTCCAGCAACAACGGGCCGCCGACGCTGAAGTCGACGTTCTGTAGGGTAATCAGAGGCATCCGGCCATTGTACCGGTTGCCGGGCCTGCCTGGCGGCGACCGGACCGGTCAAGTCCAGGGTGCTCTACTGCCCGCCCTGCGCCGACGGCCTCACCCGGCGCCCATGAAGCGACGGATCAGGCTGCCGCCTTGATCTTCCTGACCGCTGGGGTCAATGCAAAGCAGTCTTCCAATGGCTCCCCCTCGAGCGCCCAGTACTCGATCAGATCGCGGTGCTGGTGACGGTCCCGGGAGAGCGCTGCAAGCACGGCGGCGATGCTGCCATCCGCAGGCCCCACGCCCGAAGACAGCAGATCGTTGCTCACATCAAGCGCCAGGAGCATCAATTCATCCCTGACGTCAGGCGGATAGCCGCCGGTGTGATACGCCGTCATGTATCGATCCAGCCATGCCCTGGTTCGATACTCCTCAGGGAGTTCGCAGGCCCAGTCCTGGGTGAATTCATTTCCCGGCGGCAGGCCAAGATCGATACGGATCCTGTCTACCGGGCGCATCTGCCATTCCATTGTTTCGCCTGCCGCGCAAAGGCTTGAGAGGGAAGAAGGTGTTTTCCCTGCAACGCGAAGTCGTTGACCAGTACCTCAAGCCACCCAGGGAACACATCAGTCTCACGATGGTAGAGCAGCTTTCAGGATCCAATCACTGCTTCATTGCCTCCGGGTACCGCTGGGCCACCTCCCCCAGCAACGCCTGCAGGCCCGGCAGCCATTGCTTGCCCGGGTGGCGTACCAGCCACAACGTGCGTTGCAGGGCGGGCAGCGGGGTCTCCAGCACACGCAGGCGGCCCAGGGCCAGCGGCTCTTCCAGCGCGTGACGCGACAGGCAGGCCACGCCGAGGCCGGCGATGGCGGCCTGCTTGATGGCTTCGGTATTGCCCAGCTGCAGGGTCTGGGCGAAGCCGTGCAGGTGTGGCAGCAACGCCTGTTCCACCGCTTCACGGGTGCCGGAACCTGGCTCGCGCAGCAGCCAGCGGGCGCCGCGCAGTTCGTCCAGCGACCAGCGCGCGGGCGCGTCGGCGGCAGCCACGATCACCAGCGGGTCCTGCTGCCACGGGGTCACCTGCAGGCCACGCTCGTGGCACGGGCCCTCGATCAGGCCGGCATCAACGTCCAGGCGCTGCACGGCGGCGACCACGCCCGCGCTGTTGTCGATGCGAAGGTCGACCTCGGCCTGGGGGGCCTGCCGCAACAGCGCGGCAATGCGCGGCGGCAGCAGGTAATTGCCGATGGTGGTACTGGCGGCCAGCACCAGCCGCAGTGGCGCGCCCTGGCCGGGATCGCCACCGGCAGCGAGCTGGCGTTCCAGATCGGCGGCGTTGACCAGCAGCGCACGGGCCGGTTCCAGCAGGGCGCGGCCATGGCCGTTAAGGGCCAGGCGGCGACCAATGCGGTCGAACAGCGGCGTGCCGAAATGGGCCTCCAGTTCCTGCAGGGCGGCGCTGCTGGCCGACTGTGAAAGCGCGATCGCCTGGCCGGCGGCGGTGGTGCTGCCATGGTCGGCAATGGCCACGAAGACCTGCAGCTGGCGCAGCGTCAAGCGCATGGCGGTTACCTGCTAGATAGGTAGGTTTCAAGCATATTATTCGTTTTACGGGTCGATCGGGCACGCGCAGTCTGTACGCATCTCCTCAGCCCCTGTCCCGCCATGAACGCCTCCACCCTGTCCCCCTGGTCCCTGCCCGCCCTGCGCCAGCGCTGGCAGCCGCGCCTGCCCGGTCTGCTGCTGGTGGGCCTGGTGGCGGCGGCATCACTGTCTCTGGCCGAGCTGCCCTGGCTGCAGGCCCATGGCCTGAGTGCACTGACCGTGGCCATTGTCGCCGGCATCGTGGTCGGCAATACGTTCTACCCGCGGCTGGCGCCGGGCAGCGCAGCCGGTGTCGGCTTTTCCAAGCACTGGCTGCTGCGCGCCGGCATCGTGCTGTATGGCCTGCGCCTGACCTTCCAGGACATCGGCCATGTGGGCGTGGCCGGCGTGGCGATGGATGCACTGGTGGTGGCCAGCACCTTCGGGCTTGCGTGCTGGCTGGGCGTGCGTGTTTTCAGGATGGACCGTGAGGCGGCGATGCTGATCGGCGCCGGCAGCGCCATCTGCGGCGCGGCGGCGGTGATGGCCGCCGAGCCGGTGGTGCGCGGGCGGGCGGCCCAGGTCACCGTGGCGGTCTCGACGGTCGTGGTGTTCGGCACGCTGGCGATGTTCCTGTACCCGGCGCTGTATGCACTGGTGCAGTCGCATGGCTGGCTGGCCATGGACGCGCGCCAGTACGGGCTGTTCACCGGTGCGACCGTGCACGAGGTGGCGCAGGTGGTGGCCGCTGGCCGCGCGGTAAGCGAGTCGGCCGCCGATACCGCCGTCATCACCAAGATGGTGCGGGTGATGCTGCTGGCGCCGTTCCTGGTGGTGCTGTCGCTGTGGCTGGCACGCGGCGGCAAGGCAGCGGCCGATGGCAGCGCGCCGCGCATCGTGGTGCCGTGGTTCGCGTTCGGGTTCGTGGCGGTGGCCGGTTTCAATTCGCTGCATCTGCTGCCGGCGGGCGTGCAGGCCGGGCTGGTTCAGCTGGATACCGTGCTGCTGGCGATGGCGATGGCCGCGCTGGGCCTGACCACGCATGTGTCGGCGCTGCGCCAGGCCGGGTTGAAGCCGCTGCTGCTGGCATCGATCCTGTTCGCGTGGCTGCTGCTGGGTGGGCTGGCCATCCACCAGGGTGTGCTGGCGGTGCTGGGCTGAGCGCCGGGGCGATGCCATCCACGCATGGCGTGGATCTACTGGATCGCGGTAGATCCACGCCATGCGTGGATGCAGCCCCGCCCCGGTAGATCCACGCCACGCGTGGATGCAGCCCCGCCCCGGTAGATCCACGCCACGCGTTGATGAAGGCCCGGAGCGGGACCGGCCCCACGCACAGGTACAATGTGCCATGACTGACTTTTCGACCCTGCCGCTGAGCCCGGCCCTGCAGCCCGGCCTGGACGCCCTCGGCTATACCACTCTCACGCCGATCCAGGCGCAGAGCCTGCCGGCGATCCTGGATCGCCGCGATGTGATTGCACAGGCGCCGACCGGCAGCGGCAAGACCGCCGCCTTCGGCCTTGGCCTGCTGCAGGCCATCGACCCCAGCCTGATCCGCGTGCAGGCGCTGGTGCTGTGCCCCACCCGCGAACTGGCTGACCAGGTTGCCAAGCAGATCCGCAAGCTGGCCACCGGCATTCCCAACCTGAAGCTGCTGCTGCTGGTCGGTGGCGTGCCGCTGGGCCCGCAGCTGGCCTCGCTGGAAGGCCATGATCCGCACGTGGTGGTCGGCACCCCCGGCCGCGTGCAGGAGCTGGCCCGCAAGCGCGCCCTGAACCTGGGCGCGGTGCGCACCCTGGTGCTGGACGAAGCCGACCGCATGCTGGACATGGGCTTTGAAGAGCCGATCCGCGAGATCGCCGGACGCACCCACAAGGAGCGGCAGAGCCTGCTGTTCTCGGCCACCTTCCCCGACAGCATCCGCGAGATCGCCCGCGACCTGCTGCGCGATGCGGTGGAAGTGACCGTGGAAGGCGCCGACCAGGCCCCGGCCATCCGCCACCTGTTCTGCGAAGTGGAACCGGCGCACCGGCAGAAGGCGCTGGCCGGCCTGCTGCTGAAGTACACGCCGGAATCGGCGGTGGTGTTCTGCAACACCCGCAAGGACGTGGACGAGGTCGCCAACTCGCTGCAGCAGTTCGGGTTCTCGGCGCTGGCCCTGCATGGCGACATGGAACAGCGTGACCGCGAGGAAGTGCTGCTTCGCCTGGCCAACCGCAGCTGCAACGTGCTGGTGGCCAGCGACGTCGCCGCGCGCGGCCTGGACGTGGAAGAGCTGGCAGCGGTGATCAACTACGAGCTGCCCACCGACGTGGAAAGCTACCAGCACCGCGTGGGCCGTACCGGCCGCGCCGGTGCCAGCGGCCTGGCGATCAGCCTGGTGGCCGGCCGCGAGAAGACCCGTGCCGAGGCGGTGGAAGCCCATATGGGCCAGCCGCTGGACTGGCAGAAGACGCCGCTGGCGACTTCGCGCCCGGCCGAGCTGCCGCAGGCGGCGATGCGCACCCTGCGCATCGATGGCGGCAAGACCGACAAGCTGCGCGCAGGTGACATCCTCGGCGCGCTCACCGGTGACGCCGGCCTTTCGGCCAAGCACATCGGCAAGATCGCGATTTTCCCGACCCGTTCCTACGTGGCCATCGCCCGTGAGCAGGTCAACAAGGCGGTCGCGAAGCTGGAAGCCGGCAAGATCAAGGGCCGTCGCTTCCGCGTGCGGATGATGTAACGGTCAAGGTGTGCGCCGGGGGGGGGCCCGGGGGGCCCGCGTGGGCGGGGGGTGGCCCGGGGCCGGCCC
>NZ_JACVTT010000051.1:0-32777 GCF_016624665.1 Stenotrophomonas sp. S39
GCCCCCATGGACGGGTTTACGGCGTGTCCTGCAAGCCCACACCGCCCCGCCATCCCACGGAATGCCGCTCTTGATCTTGCTTCGGCTTCGGCTTCTGCAGGTGCAGGGCTGCAAGCCCTGCCGAACACCCACCTACTTCCGCGGCAGGTAGGTCACCAGCGAAAGGTCATGCCGGCTCTCCGGCACCAGCGCCACGTACTGCAGATCCAGCAGGCCGCGTGTGGGATGCATCAGCTTCTTCGCGCCCTCGTCAAAACGACGGACGTCGTGCTCCGGCCACCACAGGCGGAACGTCTCGCTCTGCGCCGAGATGTCCTCGGCCAGCGCCAGGAACGGCGCCTTGTCCGGCGCCTGCGCCATGGCCGCGCGGAACCCGGCCAGCAGGCCGCGGCTCATCTCTTCCCAGTTGAGGATGCGCTCGCGGTAGGGGGCATACAGGAACATCAGCCACAGCGTGTTGCGCTGGTTCGGCGGGAACTGGCTGTAATCCACGAACAGATCGGCGATGGCCGCGTTCCAGGCCAGGATGTCGAACCGCGTGTTGCGTACATAGGCCGGAAGCGGCTGCATCGCCTCCACCAGCTGGCGCAGGCCGTCGGTCACGCTCTCGTCCGGCGACTCCAGCGGGACACCGTAACCGGACAGCGCAAAGGCATAGGCGCGTTCGTCATCACTCAGGCGCAGCACCTTGGCCAGGCGCTCCAGCACCTCCGGCGAGGCGCGCACTTCGCGGCCCTGCTCGATCCAGGTGTACCAGCTGACGCTGACCCCGATGGCCAGCGCCACTTCCTCGCGCTTCAGCCCGGGGGTGCGCCGGCGCCCGGCCGGCAGGCCGAGCGTGGCGGGATCGACACGGGCACGGCAGGCTTTCAGGAAGCCGCCAAGTTCCTTGCGTTCACTCTCGCTGCGCATCATCGCTACCGCCGCACTGGTTATCTGCTAGCCCGCGAAAAGCAGCCAAGCATGGCTTGGCTCTACAGAAAGCCGATTCAGCCGCCCTCCGTTGCGGAAGGCGGTGACCTCCACGCAGGCGCGTGGATCAGGCATCAATGCGCTTGGAACCCACCGCCAGGCCGGCCTTCAGGCTGGCCTCGACGAACTCGTCCAGATCGCCGTCGAGCACCTTCTGCGTATCCGAACGCTCGATGCCGGTGCGCAGATCCTTGATACGGCTCTGGTCGAGCACGTAGTTGCGGATCTGGCTGCCCCAGCCGATGTCGGACTTGGTCGCTTCCACGGCGTCCTTTTCGGCGTTGCGCTTCTGGATCTCCAGCTCGTACAGCTTGGCGGCCAGCATCTTCATCGCGTTGTCGCGGTTCTGGTGCTGGCTGCGGCCGGTCTGGCAGGCCACGACGATGTTGGTCGGGATGTGGGTGATACGCACCGCCGACTCGGTCTTGTTCACGTGCTGGCCACCGGCACCGGACGAGCGGTACACGTCGGTACGCAGGTCGGCCGGGTTGATGGTGATATCGATGTTGTCATCGATTTCCGGCGACACGAACACCGAGGTGAAGCTGGTATGGCGGCGGTTGTCCGAGTCGAACGGCGACTTGCGCACCAGGCGGTGCACGCCGGTCTCGGTCTTCAGCCAGCCATAGGCGTAATCACCTTCCACGCGCAGCGTGGCGGACTTGATGCCGGCGACGTCGCCACCCGACACTTCCATCAGCTCGGTCTTCCAGCCGCGCGACTCGCACCAGCGCAGGTACATGCGCAGCAGGATTTCCGCCCAATCCTGGGCTTCGGTGCCACCGGCACCGGCCTGGATGTCGACGAAGGCCGCCGCATTGTCCATTTCGCCGGAGAACATGCGCTGGAACTCCAGCTTCTCCACGTGGGCCTGGTGCTTGTCCAGATCGGCAACCACGGCCAGGGCGGTATCTTCGTCCTGTTCGGATTCAGCCAGTTCCAGCAGTTCGGTCGCGTCGGTCAGGCCGTCCAGCACCGAGGCGATGCCGCCCACGGTCTTTTCCAGGCTGGAGCGTTCACGGCCCAGGTTCTGGGCGTATTCGGCGTTGTTCCAGACGTCGGGGCTTTCCAGCTCCCGCGTTACTTCTTCAAGACGCTCTTTCTTGGCGTCGTAGTCAAAGATACCCCCTGAGCGACACCACACGATCGGTCAGATCGGTGATGCGCTGGCGGACAGGATTCAATTCGATCATGTCGGCGGTTATGCACTAAATAGATGACTGCCAATGATACCGCAGGCGCCGGGCCTCCGGCGAGGCAGGCCGGGGGCTGGGGCCAGCACTGGACATCCCGCCACACGATCCCGGTAGACTTCCCCACCACCGCGGGAACAGGGGCCACGCGGGCCATCCCAACCAAGGAGCACCATTTCAATGACGATCATCCGTTCCACCCTGTGCCTGGCCGCCTGCCTGCTGGCCGCCAATGCCTCGGCCATCGACCTGAAGGGCCTGTCCAGCACCGGCCTGAAGGCCGGCAAGGCCCTGACCCTGTCCGACGCGGAAGTCTCGGCGGCCGCCGACCAGGCCTGCACCTACATGGACAAGGAAAACCAGGTGGTGTCCGGCAACGATCCGTATGCCCAGCGCCTGGCCAAGATCACCCAGGGCCTGGCCAACGAAGACGGGCTGAACCTCAACTTCAAGGTCTACCGCACCGCCGACGTCAACGCCTGGGCGATGGCCAACGGCTGCGTGCGCGTGTACACCGGCCTGATGGACATGGCCAGCGACGACGAAGTGCGTGGCGTGATCGGCCACGAAATTGGCCATGTGAAGCTCGGTCACAGCAAGACCAAGATGCGCACTGCCCTGCTCGCCTCGGCCGGCCGTGAAGGCCTGGCGGCCTCCGGCAACGGCAACCTGACCCAGCTCAGCCAGGGCCAGCTCGGTGAACTGGCCGAAGGCTTCATCAACGCGCAGTTCTCGCAGAAGGAAGAGAGCGCGGCCGATGAGTACGGCTACCAGTTCATGAAGCGCCACAGCTACGATCCGGCGGCCTTGGCCAGCATGTTCCGCAAGCTGTCCAGCGACGGCGGCCTGATGTCCTCGCACCCGGGCTCGGAAGCCCGTGCCGCGCGTATCGACGCGATGATCAAGAAAGACAAGAAGTAATGCCCCTGCGCGGGCGGGCCGACCGGTCCGCCCGCTCAGCCCCCCGCCAAGGCCTGCCGCAGCAACGGCAACTGTCGCCTGCTGCATGGCACTTTGACGCCATCAGCCATGTGCAGCAGGGCTTCCCCGCCGTCCAGCGGCTCGATCGAGCGCAGCTGGCCCCGGTGGATCAACCAGCTGCGGTGCGGGCGCAGGAACTCCGCCGGGTCCAGGCGCTGCTCCAGCGCCGCCATGGTGATCCGCAACGGGTAGTCGTGACCGCGCACCCGCAGGTTCACGTAGTTCCCGGCCGCCTGGGCGTATTCCACATCGCCGGTGGCCACCAGGAACTCCTTGCCCAGCTTGCGCACCAGGAAATGCTGCGGACGCTCGACCGGCTCCACCGGCGGGCCTTCATCGGGCGGGGCCAGCAGGTGGGCCTCGCCCTGCCGCTGGCGGCCGAACCAGGCCACCGCGTGCACCGCAATCACCAGCAGGCTGTAAGTCTGCACGTCCTTGAAGAACTCGTAGAACCACTGCGCCGGCCAGGCGCCGTAGGTGTAGTGCTGGCCGACCAGGGCGAAGGCCACCTTGCGCAGCAGCACCATGGCACTGACGTGCAGCAGCCACCAGGCGATGCCGCCCATCACATAGAAACCGATCCGGCGCCGCCAGGTGTCGGCATGCAGCGGCCAGCGGCGCGCGGCCGCATGCAGCAACGCCAGCAGGCCCAGGCTGGCCAGCGCACTGCTGAACTCCTCAATCGAGGTCGCCGCCGCCGGAAAGGGCTGGCCGTCACGCAACGCCCGCATCCACTGCGCCAGCACGTTGCCCGCCGCGGTGCCTAGGAACAGCAGTGACCAGAACGCGGCGACAAGCCGCGACCGCTGCGGCCGCGCTGCAACAGGGGCGGTCGAGGCCGCCGGATCTCCATTTTCCATGCCGCCATTGTTGCCCATCCGGCCGCGGGCGCATCCGCCATTGGTCCCAGCATCCCCACCACTGGCCCCTGCGTGCCCGCCACTGCGCCCCATCCGCTGGCAGCCCGGCGCTGGCAGGCGGAGGGTGCAGCTTCCTCCTGAAGGCCGCCCCCCATGCACCGTCGCCATGACCTGGACACCCTGCGCGTCGCCGCCTTCGGGCTGCTGATCCTCTACCACGTCGCCATGGCCTACGTGGCCGGCTGGGATTTCCATCTCAAGAGCGCCTACACCGCCGAGTGGCTGCAATGGCCGATGATCGCGATGAACCGATGGCGCATGCCCCTGCTCTTCGCCATCAGCGGCATCGCACTGGGCCTCTCCCTGCCCGACCGGGGGCGGCTGCGCCACACCCTGCGTCGCTGTTGGCGCCTGCAGTTGCCCCTGCTGTTCGGCATCGTCGCCGTCGTCTCCCTGCAGGCGTACTGCGAAGCGCTGGACAAGGGCGACGTGGCGCCGGGGCTGGCCCGGTTCCTCTGGCGCTACTGGCAGTTCCGGCCCTGGCCGGGCGCGCACTTCACTGGCGCCGAATACGGCTTCACCTGGAACCACCTCTGGTACCTGGCCTACCTGCTGCCCTACACCGTCCTGGCCGTGGCGCTGGCCAGCCTGCTGAGACCGCTGCGCGAGGCGCTGCCACGCTGGCAGCCGAGTGACCGCCTGCTGGGCAGCCTGCTGCTGGTGCTGCCGGTCGCCTGGCTGGGCTGGGCGCTGATGGTGCTGATGCCACGCTGGCCGCCCACCCACGCTCTATTGAACGACGTCTACGTGCACGCCGAATCGCTGCCCCTGTTCCTCGGCGGCTTCCTCGCGGCACGCTGGCAACGCGGCTGGCATCTGCTGGTGCGCGGGCGCCGCCTGACCCTCGGCCTGGCCTTGCTGGGGCTGTGCCTGGAACTGGGCATCCGTGCACTGGCCCGGCTGCCGCATGTGGGCGACCTCGACACCTGGGTGCTGGCACTGCCGTGGGCCCAGACCGAGCGCATCGGCCGCGCCCTGTATACGTGGTGCATGCTGCTGGCCCTGTTCGGCTGGGCGCGGGTGCTGCTGTCCCGCCCCTGGCCCGGCCTGGACTACTGCCGGGAGGCTGTTTTCATCTGGTACATCCTGCACCAGACCGTGCTGATCGTACTCCTGTATGCGTTGCGGCCGCTGCAGCTGGGTCCGTGGCTGGAACCTGCGCTGCTTGTGGCCGGCACCGTCAGCGGTTGCCTGCTCATCCACGAGCTGCTGATCCGCCGCGTACGCTGGCTGCGCCCCCTGTTCGGCCTGCGTGCCGGATCGTCAGCGCTGCCCATGGCACGCGTTGCGCCGGTGTAGTGCCGAGTCCACACTCGGCTGCTCTGGCCATGAGCCGAGCATCGGCTCGGCTCTACATAAATCGCCAGCGCTGCCGGTACCCCGCGTTGCGCCGCTGTGGTGCCGAGTCCACACTCGGCTGCTCTGGCCGTGAGCCGAGCATCGGCTCGGCTCTACCTGGCCTGACTACCCACGGACGATGAGGACAACGGATGTTCCAGACGCAATGGCACCTGTGGTTGCAGCACACCTTCGACAGCACCTGGGTGCTGTCGCTGATGCAGTTCATCAGCCTGCTGGGCTACGAGATGGCCTATACCGCGCTGATCCTGGTGTGCGCCTTCGGGGCACGCCTGCGCGCCGGCCTGTGCGTGATGCTGGCGGTACTGCTGATGGCCTGCGCCACGCATGCGATCAAGCAGAGCGCCGCCCTTCCCCGCCCTACCGATGTGGATGCAGCAGTACTCGACAAGGGCGAGCCATCGCATCCATTCGTGGTGGATGGCGGAGGCCACACCTTCTGGGCACTGCCGGACGCGCAGGCCACCGCAATGCTGCGGGCACAGCCCGACGCCGACTACGGCTTCAACAGCGGCCATGTCGGCGTGGCGACGGCCGCCTGCGTGGGCCTGCTGCTGGCCTTCGGCATCCGCCGTCGCTGGCTGCGATGGACACTGGCGCTGGGCTGGCCACTGCTGATGGCACTCTCGCGCATGTACCTGGGCCGGCACTTCCTGGCCGACGTACTGGCCGGCTGGTTGATCGGCCTCGGCGTGGCCGTGCTGGCCTGGCAGTTGATGCCAGGGTTGCACGGGAATCGGCGCTGGCAGCTGCCGGTACTGCTGGGCCTCGGCGCAACCCTGGCCTGGGCCTCGCTGTGGACACCGCTCGTGCCGCTGGACGAAGCCGCGCGCCTGCTGGCGCTTGGCCTGCTGGTGGCGTGGCTGCAGTGGCGCGGCTGGCCAGCCGATCCGCGCGGCATCGTGCAACGGGTGCTGCGCGTGCTGGGCGTTGTGCTGGTCTACCTGCTGGCGCGGCCCATCATCGAGTGGCTCGCGCAGAGGATTCCGTTGCCGGATGCACCGATCACCGAGTTTCTGTGGCATACCGTCGGCACGCTGCTGATCCTCGGTGGCGGCGTTGCGCTGGCACGGTGGATTCCGCGGCAGCCGCAGCCCGGAGCATCACGATGACCGCGTCCCCTCGCCCCCTGATCCAGCTCACCGACGATGTACTGAGCCATGGAACCGTCTTCCGCTTTCCAGCGGTCTGGCCTTATGAGGCGATGGTCGACCTCATCCTGTTCGACAACCCTGATGAGGCACGACCCCATGGGCTGATGGTCAGCACGGGACAGAAAGCCGGACTCATCCTGGTCCTGCTCCCGCCGGAATCCGCGCATCCGCACCTGCGCGGCGTGCGTACCGAATGGCTCGTCGCGCAATGGGCGCATTGGATATACCCGGAGTGCCCGGTCGAGCAGGTCCAGGTCCTCCGCCGCTATCCCGCGCCGGTTCCGCACGCACCCGCGATGCCGGACGGCACCCGGTAGATCCACGCCCTGCGCGGATCGACCGTTCCTACCCCGTGCGACAGCCACGCGTGGCGTGGCGCTACCGCACCTCGAACTCGCCCACCAGCACGGTCTCGGCACGGTCCTTCAGCCGCAGGGTGACTGCCTGGTCTTTCTGCTGCGGCGTACCCCAGTGGGTGGTCAGGCGCAGCATCAGGGTGGTGGCGCCGGTCACCAGCTGCTGGCGGCTGCCGAAGTAGTTGGCCTCCACCTTGTACTTGCCCGGCTTGGCATCGCGCAGCGAGAACTGCTCGGGACCATAGCCGCCGGTGAAGTCCTGCGACATCTGCCCGCCCTGGTAGGTCAGGCGGTTGCCGTAGTAGGCGCGCTCGCCGTTGGGGTCGGTCACCCACAGGTCCATGTCACTGTTGTCGGCATCCCAGGCCAGCACCACGCGCAGGTCCAGCGGCATCGCCTGCAGCAGGCGCGGGTCAATGTTGCGGGTATCGAGCCTGGGCGTATTGCGTGCAACCAGGTTGGTCAGCTCATCCAGCGCGATCAGCGCGATGCCATCGAAGCGGCTGTCCCACGGCCGCACCACCACCTGGTACAGCGGCCCCAGCGCCTGCTGCGGCTTGCCGGCCGCCGCCAGCGCGAGGCCCAGATCACGGAAGCTCTGCGGCTCATCCTGCCCCATCGCCAGCACCTGCTCGAAGACCGGCACGGCCAGTGCCGGCGCGTCAGCCTGCAGCAAGCGGTAGCCGAGTACGCGCAGCAGATGGCGGTTGTCCAGGTCCATCTCGGCCAGGTTCGAAAGCACCCGCAGGGCCAGCTCACGCTGGTTCTGCTGCAGCAGCAGGTCTGCCACGTCCAGGAAGAACGCGCTACTGTCGGCATGCGCGCCGCGCTCGGCCAGGTAGCGGTCGTACAGCTGGGCGGGCGGTCCCTGCCGCAGGCGGCGGGCCACCGGCGAGTCCGGCTGCCACGCTGCCAACTGGATGCCGAGCTGGCCGCCGTTGGCGGGCGACGGTGCAGCCTCGGCAGCCGATGCACTCGCACCGGTCGCATCCAGTGATGCGGCCTCTGACGACGGGGCCTGCCGGCGCGCACGCGCGGCCTCCATCCGCGACTCGGCAGCCATCATCGGCGCGGGCGGCGGCGGTGCCGCGGGTGCTGGCGCGGCAAGCAGCCCCATCGGCGCACTGGCCGCTGCATCGTTGGTCAGGATCTCCTTGGCTGCAGACGGCGGCGCCTGCTTCGGCCAGCTGCGGTTCCACCACTGCTGGCGCTCCTTCCACTGCGCGGCAACCTTGTCGAGGCGGCGGCGATCCTCGGCCGCACGATCGGCGACCTGGCGGGCATATCCACGGTCATAGTCGGCGCGCAGCGCGCCGGCGGGGCGGATCGCATAGCGCAGATAGTCCTGCAGCGTCTCCAGAACGATCAGCGACGTGTCCGGCCCGACCATCCCGAACTGCTGGGACAGACGGTGCATCGCCTCGCGGTTGCTGCGCGCGTCCACCGCCAACTGCTGCAGGCGCGCCTGCGCCCACAGCCCGGCCAGCAGATCACCTTCATCACTGCGGCGGGTGGGCGGCAGCGCCTGCCACTCACCACCGGCAACCCGCACGCGCATCGGCACGCCGTCGGCGGCGAGGCGCGCATGCACCCACAGCCAGCCCTGCGCTTCACTGCGGCGATCGATCACCACATCCTGCACACCACGCCCGGCGTCGATCTGGATGTCCAGCGGTGCGGACAGCAGTTCGCGGGCGGCGGCATCCACGTCCGTACCCACGGGCACGAAACGCCCACCATGCGCCTCGCTCCAACCCCGCAGGCGGGTGCTGTCGGTGCGGGCGCCAGCGCTGCTGATTGCGAACAGGCGCTGGCCCGCAGCCAGAGCCGGCAGCGTCTCCGGCCCGTAGGTCAGCAGGCCGTCGCTGAGCAGCAGATATTCCTTTACGGTCGGCTGCGGCTGCCATCCGGCCAGCGCACTGGCGCCATCCGGGCGAACCGCCTGCAGTGCCGCGCGCAGCGCACTCCAGTTGCCACCCTGGATACGGAAGCGACGCACCGGCTCGGCGCGGTCGCGCAGCACGGTCAGCGCGACCGTGCCACTGCCCATTGCAGCGAAGTACCGATCCAGCAATGCGAACTCGCGGGTGCGGTCGCGCTGTCCGGACGATCCCGAACCGTCCCACAGCAGGCCAACCTCGCCTGGCACGGTGCGCGGCGCGCGGCTCACCGGCACCGGCAACTGCGCCAGCAGGTAGTGGCCCTCCTCCCACTTCGCCACCTGCACGTCTGCCCGGCGTGCTGCGGGCAGGTTCCATTGAAGCTGCGCCGGCAACTGTGCCCCCTTGCCCCGCCACTGCAACCGGCCCGCGTCGATGCGGAACGGGGCGGTTCCTGCAGTGACCTCACCCGGCGCCTGCAGATTCAGCTCAACCGAGGCGGCGCTTGCCGCGAACTGCAACGGCAGCGTCCACCGCCAGCCTTGGTTGGAGAAGGCCAGCGGCTCACGCAGCACGAGCTGCACGCGACGACTGCCACCCGCCGGCAGCGGATAGATGCGCAGGCGGAACTGGTTGCCGGCCGTCTGCTCCAGCAGACCCGGGTCAACACCGCGACGGGCGATTTCCTCGAAGACCTGGCGGCCACGATCCTTGGGTACGGGCACCGCATCGCGCAGCTCGCCATTGATGTCCAATGCAAAGCCGCTGATCTGCTGGCCGTCGGCCAACGGGAACTGCAGCTCGCCTTCCATCGCGCGCCGGTTCGGATTGTGGAACTGCAGGGTAATGCGGGTCTGGGCGATGCCGGCGTGGACCTCACCCTCGATGCTGGCCTGGCGCAGCTCAATGGCCTGTTCGGCACCCGCAACCTGCAGCAGGGGGGCTGGAGCAAGCGGCCGAACGGCCGGGCGAGACTGTGCGTAGGCAGACCCGGCCAGGGTGCCGAGCAACAGGGCCAGCACGCAGAGGGCGCGGCGGAGGACGAGGGGCATTGGACGGCTCCAGCGGGAGGATGGATGGTTCAACGCCTGGGTGGGGGGAATGGGGTTGCTGGGGAGGCAGCGGGCGCGCATGTCCCGTTCCAGGACCGCCGCCTGCCTTGACCTGATTCAGAATCGCCTCCCGTCCAGTCATCCTTGCAGCGCCATGCGACGCCCCCCTGCGTCGCGCAACATCAGATCTGGCCGTCTTCCAGCTGCTCCAGCACAACAGACCACCACGCGCCTTCCACGAGTGCAGCAGGGTCAAGCGTGGTCCATTCCGCCGCCATCGTGCTGATTGCAACATCACGATTGAACCGTTGCTCTGTTGGACGCGCCTGGAACTCACCTCGCCTGAAAGCCTCAAGCCTGGCCTGCATCTCTGACTGGGAGTAGACAACGGGACCGGAATTACCTGACCTGGCCTGCTCCTGAAATGCCTCATACAACGACAGAAACCCGAGGAAGCTGGACAAGCGACTATTGACGAACTGATGCATTCCATCACCCGCCGCAATCACCTTCCCGCCTGGTGACAGGCAGAGTAGAAGCTGCCCTCCCCATGGCTCGCGCGCGACGACGAGAAGCTCCTCCCCATCGAATTCAAGGCTCTGCGGCGCCTCGAACTGCACAAGGGGCACTTCGCCCGGCAGCCTTGAAGGCAACCCGAGGCGCAACATCAGCTCGCTGGACAAAGGATCAAGACCAAAGCCGCTCAGTACTTTGGCACTTACCTCCAGAGAACCCGCATCGTAAATGCGAGGGTAGGAATTTCCAGTCACATCCAGACCTCACAGGCAGGATAGCGCTGTCCGATAGATGGATGAACCATGCGTCGGAGAAAGCTCTCGATTCGATCATCAGTCAGATGGGCAGTCATCATCTACCCGCAGCTTCCCGCAATTCGTCGACCACTTCAGTGAAGAACGCCAAGATGGGCTGAGGCAGGGAGAGCATCCTTCCCACGGTGACTCCGTCATCACAATCGATGCGAAGCTCGCTTCCATTCATTGCCAGGGAGGTGACCCGGGCTTGGTATCGAGGGCTCGGGATGACGACATGAAGCGCTTCGTCTTTACGAACAATGCGCAGCGACCTGGGAGCAACCCCTTCGAACACGCGGGTGATGTAGCACGTTCTTATCAGACCGTTCTCGCAGGCCACATCAATCTTGTCATCAGCAGCGCCTGCTCTCAGGCCCGACTTCTGCGACAACGCGGAGACAAGTCCGAGCATCAGATGGTCGAAGACACTCATTGCAGATACGAGATAGTCGACAGACCTGTCCTTGACGACCGACGTCACTTTCAGTGCTCCAACCAACTGGTCGACCATTACATCTTCGACAGGAGCCAGGGCGCGATCTCCTCCTGGATTCTGATCGACAAAGAAGCTTGAACTGGTGCACATATAGTAGAGCGCAGGGACAGCTCCCAGGCGGATCTCTTCCCATCGAGGATCATATGAGAATACAGATGCACTTGGATAAATCACCCTCTGCACGCGCTTTCCGACAAGGTCCATGCTCGATCTACTTCCTGCCTGTTTGCACCCGCATCCGATAAATCGATCGCACCTTGGCTCACTCACTCAGATTCGGCCGCTCAGCGCGCATCCTACTAGTGTAGCGTCCAACACCTTGCGATACCTGAGAGCATGAACCCCCAGATCAGATCATGCAATAACAACCCCCTCTGTAACGCACGCCAAGAACTGATCATGGATGTTACAACCAGAGAATTTACTCTTCGCTACAGATCCAGACAGCACCTTGACGCCAGTGAAGTCAAACCGCTCAAATACACAGCTTATGAAATGGACGTTTGACAAATTCGCCTCAAGAAACGTGCAGTCAACGAACCTGCAGTCCGTAGCAAATGATCTGGAGAGATTGGCGTTCGAGAAGTCACAGCCAGTGAACTCACCACCCAGCCGCGCGCCATTGAGCCTGGCCCCAACAAAGCTGCATGAAAGGAATTTTCTTCTCACGAAAACATTGCGCATGTCTATTCGATCAAACCTGCACTCCGTTGCTTCGGACTCGTTAACGCTGGCGCCGTCCTTGAAAATGGCATCAGACAGATCAACCCTTTCAATACCCAGATACCGAACAGGCGTGGCGAGCGTGATACCCCGGTAGTCCTCAAGGCCTTCATCACCATGCCCGAATGGAGATCCGGGCATTGCCGCCATCTTCATCGACCTGGTCGCATCACAAAGACGGCCTTCTATCAGCTGCAACTGCCCTGCTTGCCATCTTGCACGCGCCTCTTTGGCCTTCATTGATCATATCCGCTGGGACGAAGTGCTCCCGCTCCTGTTGCCGGGGTGCTGGACATCCGGCAGCGCCTGGAGCGTGATGCGCCCAAGTTTGTTGGCACCGACGGTGGTGCGTCGGCCCGGCGGGTGCAAGCTCTCAACTGGTCGCTCGCAGATTCACGCCCAAAGAACAAAAACATACACAGAATCATTTGGAAGCACCCCATCCAACCTTGCGCGCAATGCCTGCAAAGCGAAGCAAATCATCGCTTGAGAATACCCGCATCCTCAATGCGCGCCAACTCATCCATCTTTAAATCGAAGTTCCTATCCCCAGGAAACGGGACCGTAAAAACACCTTCCGGGCAATTGAAATCCTGAAGCCTCAGCAAGTTGATTCTCCAGAAGCTTCGGGGCGACAATTCCAATTCATCCCAATGAGCAGACTCCCTCCAGGACAGGGATACGGGAATATGAATTTCCGGATTCCACCTGAGCTTGGAAAGCGGAATACCTACAACCTCACTATCGCGCGCGGAAAGCTCCGAAAAATCAATCGCCAGCTTCACATTTGCCATCTCAGCCTTCGACCATTCGAGAAGAGCATCGCTCACATCACCATGACTTGGCGGCTTGCACCACAGGGCCGCTGCCTTTTTACCGCCTCGGATAATTACATCCTGGAGAACCGTTGCAGAAGAGACGAGCATTGCATCTGGCGCACGGACATCGTCAAAGAGAACATGGCGCATACGCACACCATGTGCTACTGAAAAGGTGCTGTCAGTCGAGCACGAGATGAACTTGCAGTTTTCAACCTCCACACCTCCGGTGAATGGACTGCAAGGCCCGAACAGCAATCTCTCGAAGCGCCTCTTCGAGTAGCTCACTCCGACGAGCGATCGCAAGCCATTCTCACACGGACCAGCCAGCGCGTACTGACGTTCGACGTCACCCATTGCAAAATCTCCAATCACCCCATTTGTATCATAGGCCATCGCTGTCGAGGACGATGACTGGGCCTCACTCTGCGCGCCGGACCGTACAAATCGAATGTCGCAGCAGCCTTCGTGCGCGTGTGGACGTTGCGGGCGCACACCCGACCACTAGCGCCCAAAGAACAGCCCGTCATACTGCCCCCTCATCGATGCATCGAGAAACTCATCGAATGTATCGGCGAGCGTAGTAACACTCTCGAACTCAGGTTCAATGCCATGCACAACCACCCCAGAAGTTCTTCCTAGCCCGACGAACTGATAGTCACCATCGACCACCATCAGTATTGGCAGGTGCTCCGCCCAGAATCTTCGAATATCTCCGCTACCACCATCATCCGTTGCAGCGTCGAGGCTCATCGTCTCAAACTCATTCCAGGAGAACGCACTATCCGACACGCCGGTGAACTCCTCAATTGAAACAAACCACCTTGATTCACTCTCATTCGCGAGTGACCTGAAGCTCAAGAGAAACTCCACATAGGACGCCAGGACGTTGGAATTCACCAACCCATCGAGAATTTCGAGCGATCCACGATCATCACCCCTCCCAACGAAACTCCAGCCCTTTCCCACAAGGAAGCTCATGAAATTCGAATGCAGAATCCTCATATCAATCCATACCGTGCGTAGATCATTTTTCCTGTCCGAATCTTTGGAAGAAGCGCCGTGAGAACATCTCACATGAAGCACCTCGCGCGAAGCCTGGCAGGCACCCTTGCGCATCCATATGACCAGATCGAAATCGTCAGCGCCAACCATATGGCCCGCGCACCTCGTCGTAGCGCGAGTCGCCCATGCCACCGCCCGATGCAGGCAAAGTGACGCGATTCATCGCTTGAGAAGACCAGCACCCTCAATGCGCGCCAGCTCGGCCATCTTCAAATCGTAATCCCTATCTCCAGGAAAGGGGATTGTGAATATCCCCTCCGAACAGCCCACGTTGCGAAGCCTGGAAACCAGAATTCTCCAGAAACTCTTCTTGGGGAGATCCAACTCAGCCCAACACTCGGATTCCGCCCACGATGTAAGCACTGGAATATGAATCTGCGGATTCCACTTCAACTTCGACAGAGGGATTCCCACAACCTCACTATCTGGAGCATGAAGCTCGGAGAAGTCGATGGCTAAATCGACGCCAGCCATCCCGGCTTTCGACCAGCCCAGAACATCCTCAGTCACATCACCCTCAAAAGGGGGCGAACACCAGAGCGCAGCCGCACCCTTCCCACCTCGAACCACGACATTCTCTAGAATCGCCGCAGAGGACACCATCATTGCATCAGGCGCCCTGATCTCGCTGAAAGCGACGGACGACATATGAACACCCTGAGATACTGCGAATGTGCTGGCTGTTGAACACGAAGAAAACCCGCAATCCTTGATCAGGACACCACCCGAGAACGGATCTCCCGGCCCAAAAAGCAGCCGATCAAAATTTTCATTGAAGTACTTCTTCCCAATCAGGGCTCGCGCTCCATCCCTGGATGGCCCGGCCATCGAATACAGAACTTCCATATCATCCATGAGTTAACTCCAATCAGCATACTCAAGACTTGCATCAGCAGGGAATCGACTTACTTGAGCCCTCATGACCGCGATCAAGAATTGATCTCCCGGCTCGCCTTGTACTCCGTCACTGATGACCCAGATCCGAAGTAGTCCCACATCGCATTTCCACTGACCGCCCCAGACCAGACAGACCTCCGCACAACTACGCAAAGCTCGCTTCTGGACAAGGGATATCAAGCCCTCCGTACAGGCGCCGCACGCAATCCTTTGACGATCCTTATCGCTGATGACAACGAATAGTGCTGCTGCGATAGATCGTATGGGCGCGCACTTTTATTCGCCAGAGTCAAATTATAGCCAACCTGATTGACGTCGGGCAGACCAACGCCCAGCGCTAATGAATCTCCAATCAGTGCAGGGTACCGAGAGAGAAACTGTGCAATGCGTGCATGGGATCTACGGGCAATTCTGGCCTCTGGATCAACCAGCGACTCCACCTCGATCTGGAAGAGTTCAACGCCCGCGTGCACAAGCGCGTCCATATGCGAAATTCTGTCGAGCAGCGAGAGGTCATCCCTCAGCAGGAAAAGCCCGTTGGCAATCTTGCCAACATCCAGCGCGGACAGTGCGCGCAACTGCGCCGCGCTGAGCTCGATCTTCTCTGGGTCCACAACGGTGAACTCCAGATATCGGGGCTTCAATTCTTCAAGCAACTCCCTGCAAAAGCCGATGTCATCAAAGCCACCAATTGGATAGACGGCATACGCACAATCAAGCCCGCTACAAAGACCTCCACACTGGTCCACATCCAGTGCATTCGCGGAGGACGAGCGACCGACAGCGAAACCGGCGACATCGATGGATGAAAGTTTCGCAATCTCAACAGCTGAATCTATTTGACTGACCTTTATCATGCCACCCCGCCCAACTGAAAAGAAAGCTTCCGGCTACGCCTCATTGAATGCAACTACGGCGCCTATCCTCGGCGCCCACCCGGGTCAGGTTGTAGCCCCAACCGTCGTGCTCTGAAGCGAGTTGATTTTCGCGCCTACTTTGTCCAGACCCAGCTTCCCACATCCCACAATCTTCAACTCACGAAGCGCGGCAAGATCATTGATTATGTCGACATTCGCTATCCTCTTGCAGTACTGGATATCGAGCATCTTGAGATGCCCGAGCCTGGACAATGCGCGAATGTCTGCCAGCGAACTCAGATTTTTAAGCCGCACTGCCTCCAAATGGGCAAGCTTCTCGAGTCCGTCGAGGCTCTTCAACTTCGTCCCTCCTAGAAGCCCCAGGCGCTCAAGGCCACCAGCCGATGAAGAGAGGGCATCGAAGATCTCATCAGCTACCGGCACGTTCAGCAGGTTCAACTCATCTAGAGGCAAGGCCAGAGCCTGCCTTAGATTCTTCAATGACCTGTCGGGATAAATGGAGAGAACCCTCAACATCGGGAAGCTCGATGCATCGAAGCGCACAGGCACGTCAACGTACAGCGTCCTGAGATTGGGCAGTACGACACTCGGCCACACCAGAGTTCCCGCGCCAAGATGGATGCTCAGCGCCTCGATTCCCTCAGGCAGGAGCCCGTCCTCAAGCCCATCCATGATCGATGGCGCAATGGATCCAGGCCCTATGCTGAGCGATTTGAGACCTCGCATTTCCCTGAGTATCTCTGGCAACGCCTCAAGCTTGTCACCGGGCGGGGACCAGAGGTGGGCCTGCTGAATTCTGGCAAGCTCGTTGTAATTGAAGGGGGCATTGAAGAACACCAGCTCAGCATCTGGCGTCGGAAATGCTGCTCGGTGTCTTGCATCCATCAGAACAACGCTGCGCTTCATGTTCTTCGCCTTCGATGACCCGGAACTTCTCGCCGCGGACGCCATCACTGTACATCCGCAGAGCCCCCATTCCTCAGGTTTCTGCATCGCGACACTGGTGGATAGGCCGTCTTCACAAGCGGCGCGAACGCGACGCCCTGCTATCCAGCCCGACGAACAACCTCCACGAGGAACCCAGCAAAGGAACTCGAAAACGTCTCGAATGCACCGGTGTTGTAGTCGTACCTGAGAACTGGATACTCCCCACCTTTGAGCCCACTGCGCGTATCGAAGTAGAAGGCCTCATCGGCGTCCGGAACATAAACAGGGATCATCCCCGAGGAAGGAAATCCACTCTCCTCAACCAAGCGAGCGTTGTAGATCAGATCATCATCCGCCACATCCCGGTGCTCGGGCTCTGCAAGGCCAAACACCGGATCTGGACCGATAAAAAGGTTCCCATACGCAGCAAGCCAGGATCTATAGCAAGCCGGCAAAGGCAAGCCAAGCTCCCTCTCCGCATCCTCCACCAGATCTGGAGGAGCAGCACGACCAGGAAAAACCCTCACGCGTGATGAGCCAGCGATCATCGTGCCAAGGCGCTCGAAAGCAGAGTTCCAATCAGGGCTCACCTGACCTCCCGGGCCAATCAAGTGAAGCGCGACTCAAGGCATCAACAGCGCCCGACAAACTGATGTTGCCAGCACTTCGAGGCAGCGCCGCACTTTCAAAGCCACGAACCAGCCAGCGTTCAATTGAAGATGCGACGGAATCATCATCGATGCGCGAGGCCTCTTCAACTGCAATGCAGATGGCGATAGACACACTTCTCTTTCTGGCAGAGAACTTGGTCGTCGATGAAACGCCTGCCGCACAGTGGTCGGTCACACTACCACTGATCCACAGCTCGACATCGATCACGTCCAAGCCGTCGACGGATACATCTCAAGGGCAGATTTCAGCCAAGCACGGGCCTGGACGATTCCGGGAAGGAACTTCACGCCCATCTCCGGACCACCTATCCTGCAACTCAGGGTCACTTACATATGTCCTCCAGATGCCTGACTTCGATCGTACTCGTAGCGCATATCGAACGTCGGAGCGGCGCCCTTGCGTGCACGCGCCCTCTGCTCTTCGGCTGAGCAGCAAGCCCCGGTGCACTCAGCTTTCAACCTCAAGCCTGCCGGACAATCTTCTCAATGAAACCTAGAAAATCCTCAGCAAACGGCTCGTACTTGCCATCAGACCAATCACGCCTAACAATCGGATACTCGCCACATATCAGGCCACTACTCGCATCAAAATAGAAAGACTCATCCGTATCCGGGAGGTAGAGTGAGATGTATCCGACCGGCAACTCACCATCCCGAGCGTCCAGTCTGAAGTTATAGACCAGATCACTTTCCGAAATTTCACTAACATCCCTCGGTGCAAGTGTCAGGACGGCAAAGGCGCCAACTCTAAGATTCCCCAACTCAAGAAGCCATTCCTTATACGATTCGGGCAGAGGGACACCCAGCTCTTTCTCAGCATCACGAATTCGATCGATATCAACCTGACGACCAAGAAGCATCTTGACTCGAGGATGCTGCGCTACCAACGCTTTCAGATCATCAAACATGAATACACCTCACTGCCGACGTTCAACGAACGCCACATAACTGCACGCACACCTTGATTCATCGCGAATAAGATGGAAAGGCCGAAAATGACAAAACGTCTGCCTCGTGAAATTGGGAGGATGCGCTGACCTTCACTCAGAATTCTTCACACCCCGATGAGGCGAACGCAGCGGATAACTATTAACCTGACTACTCTGAAACAACGCCCAAGCGCCTCAACTCCGCAATGCCGCCGGCCCAGTCTTCCCGGCGCTTCTTGGCAGCAGCCAATGGCACCACCAGCAACACTTCTTCGGCATCCGAGTCACTGAAGATGCTCAGCCTCGTACGCGTCTCAGGGAATGCATCCGCGAATTGTGATCCCAACATGTCCATCCCACCGAAGTCCCGCTTCCGGATGATGACCTGGGTCTGGGTATCTCTCCTGATCAGATTGAGAGGCACGCCCTTGCATGCGAAATCGACAAATCTTGCCCGACTGATATCCAGCGCCCAGTTCGTAGCTTCATAGAATGCCGCACGCTGCTCTGCGAATGCAGCGAGAACGCCAGCATCAGTGCAGAACGCAAAGGGTTCAAGATTGATTTTGATCTTTCCAATCTTTCCCACAAGGGAGACCCTTCTGAAGAAACAGGACCAAAGGAGGAGGATTGGATTCACATCCAACCCGTCGATCTGAACATCCTCCAGCACCGTTGGCCCGATCTCGCAGTTGATCACCTTGCAGTTCGACACATGAACATCGCGGACGGAGCTCATCTTCGAAGGTCGCTTTGAAAGCGACATCCCACAGTTGTCAAAAGAACTGTTCGCTACTCGAAGCGCCTCGAAAGCACTGCCGCCATTGTCGAACTTCGTGCTGAACTGCTGCGCGCCAATGTGTTGCATAACTAGACCCAGGGCGGAAGCACCATGACCACATCTCAGCATGGACCAGTCAGTATCATCAAGTCCATCGCAATCAGCAGACCCTGGAAAATCTAGACCCACAAAAGCCTCTGGCAGCTCGACGTGGCCAGCCGAATGGGCAGATTTGTGCCTAGAGACTGCGTCAATGGCCAGGAACGCCTTCACGGATCAACCCCAAAAATCTACTTCTTCCCGGCAGCCTTTGCCACGAACAACGCATGCAGTCCATTGGCAAGATAGGCTCCCTCTGCACCGTCATACCTCCGCGCGGCATCTGGCCAGGCAATGAACTTCCGATCTGCCCTTGTACCGCGCCGGCCACTTTCAGCATCTACTGCGACCACCTTCACTCCAGATGACTTTGCCGTATTCAATACGACCTCCACGAAGTTCTCGGTGCGCTGGTCACCCGCAGGTATTGAAGCCCTTAGCTCTCCGTTGATCAGGGAATTCGGAATGAAGTCCGCCGCCCTTGCCCTCAATAAACTCATCAATCCTGATCCAACCAGAGCATAAATCCATCCCTTGCCTGATGGATGAGGCTTGACGTAGCGCGCGTGGAATTCACCCTCGGGAACAATTGAAGAATCCACGATAGTTACATGCGCACCCTTACACTCGTCGATCCGACTCCTGAAGCTCGGCCGGCCGGTCTCTGCCTGCTCATCCATGCTTACGAATCTAGTCGACGGATGAATCGCAAGCAACGCATCCGCAAAATCCATCTCATCAAGGGCACTCATAAATACACATTGTTGAATCAATTTTGACCCAGCCACTATCTACCCCACTCAAGTTCTGCAATGTATGCCTGCACCAATATTACTGACATCAAGCGATCCCAACTTTAGCCCGGCACCCTTGACAACCGTAAGTATAGCGTCCCCTATTCTCTGGTTTGAAAGCCTGCCAGCGTTCGTCAACTCGCGCCTGGACATTCCGCCAAAAAATCCTCCCTTATCAACCGTTTGTATACGCACCGTCCTACCAGATGTCCGATCAATAAAGGTCATGTCGGGATAGGTCCCTCCTCTCCTGCCAGGTGTCATGGGCTTGATAAACTCCTCTGGGATATCCAAGCCTGTTACTGGATCACGCCCACCAGCGACAAGGTCAAAGGTTGGATTATCTCGAATGAATGCGTCTCTCACCTGATCCATATGGGTCTGAGTGGCAAGATTTCCACGACGAGCGAGCCCCAGTGGATCAATCCAGCCCAACACGTTTGGTGCGTAATCGTAGAGATTCGCAGACGGAAAGATCCCCAACGGGTCCTTGGACACGTAAGACCCCACCAGTGAATCGTAGTATCTGTTCCTGTTGTAGTTCAATCCTGTTTCACCATCAAAGTACTGCCCCTGCAGTCGCAGATGGTTTTCAATACTGCCCCCCGCATCCACACAAGAATTTCCCCACGCGCTCGGTCGCCCTCGCCAAGCAACGACTCCGGCAGTGCTCAGGATTTGCGATGGGCATCCAATGGGCGTTAGCTGGTAGTAGTACACACGACCGCTAGTATGGTCCTGCGCAGGTACGTCTTGCTGCTGAATCCGACCACTGGGCAATGCAATGTCCTCGAGCTTACGAACTGATCCGTCAGATACATCTGCTACAGAAGCAGAGTGGTCTCGGACATGCATATCATTCGGTGCACTTCGGACTGCACGCAGACCGGGGGTGCCGAGATTCTCTGGGCCAAGCGATGAAGAAACGGACCGACTTCTGCTTGGCGCGCATGGACTTGAGCTGGGCCTTACTCCCAAAGCCCCGGCGCCAAGGCCACCGAAGCTGACACCTTCTCTATGCTTCACGGACGAACCGGGCATCGTCTGTTCAGTGCGACGCCGCTCTGATTGATCGATCGCTGGCACATTCGTCGAGACCTCGGCAAGAGGACTGGACGTCCCGCCCTCTCCCACTAGACCCTGACGGCTCTCTATCAGACAGTGGTCTGAGACGGACCTCGCTTCCACCAACGCCAACGGCACAAACGTCCCCGGGTAGTACACATACTCCCGCACCCGCTCATGCAGCTTTTCCAACCGCCGCTGCCGACGCCTCACCTCCACCAGGCTCGCCACATTACCCACCCAGACCGGCGCCGCCTCTTCGGCATCGTTGGCCTGCTGCACCTCACCCAGCAACGCATCTCCATCCCAGAAGAACCACGTCGTCTGCGTTGGATTGCGCTTGAACACCCGCCGTCCCAGCGGGTCATAGCCGTAGTACGTTGACTGCCCGTTGCGGCGGCTCTCGGCCAACCGATGGTTGGCATCCCAGATCAGCGTCAGGTCATCCGGCGCATCCCCATGCGGCACGCCCTTGCGAACCAGGTCGCCCGCCCGGTCAAACACGTAGTGCATGCCCTGGTAGGAGCCTTCGCGCGTCCAGGTGGTCAGGTCGTCATCGTCGCCGCCCACCACCTTGCGCGCCTGCACCTGCTTCACCTCGGTGCGCAGCCGGTCGCCCGCCGGGTCGTTGAAGTAGCGCTCCACCTTCCCCTTGGGGTCGATGTGCTGCAACAGGCGCCCGATCGCGTCGTAGCGGTACTCGTCCACGCCCTGTGCGCTGTCGCTGCGCCGCGTCAGGTTGCCACTGCGGTCGTAGTCATAACGCGTTTCGAACAGCGGCGCGGCATCCTTCAGTACCGACTGCGAGGTCAGCAGGTTTCGGCTGTCATAGGTGAAGTCGCGCTGTAGATGCGGGCTCAGCTGCTCGCGCGTTGTGCGACCTAGCGCGTCGCGCTCAATGGAGATCGGCGACTCGTCATTGATCGCCACCGACACCGTCTGGTCCCGCAGGTCGTAGCCAAACGCCACGCGGTTACCCGCCGAGGTCTCGCGCAGGACCTCATTTCCCACTTCATCGTAGCCATAGCCGACACGGAAGCCATCCTGCAGCTCTTCCAGCAGCTGGCCCAGCGGGTCATAACGGCGCTTGACCGTGCGCGCCGGATTGCGCAGCTCGACAATCTGCCCCTGCACGTCGTAGACAAAGTGCTCCTGCACCTGCTGGCCGGGATGACGTACATCCGGCAGCGTCTTGCGGGTGATGCGCCCAAGCTTGTCGGTGGTAAAGGCGATGCGCTGGCCCAGCGGATCCAGGGTCGCCGTCAGCCGCCCGGCAGCATCGTAGCTGTAACGCCGTGATTGCCCCCAGTAGTCCACTTCCTCGACGATGCGGCCCAACGCATCGCGTACAAGCTGGTAGGTCTCGCCGCGCTGGTTGACGACCGCGATGAGCTGTTCTTCGGTGTCATAGCGGTACTCAACGCTGTGGCCATCGGCCTGCAGGCGCTTGCCGATCTGTCCGATGCCCACGTACTGCAGCCGCGTCTGCGCGCCCACTTCATCGGTGTAGCGGACCAGCTGATCTTCGGCATCGTACTCGCAGCGCACACCGGCGCCATCGGGGCCAGCGGTGGCCAGCAGGCGTCCCTTGGCGTCGTACTCGTAGCGGCTGGCCTGTCCCAACGGATCCACCTGGCGCAGCAGGTTGCCGAGGGGATCGTGCTCGAAGCGGCTCTCATGGCCGAGCGCATCTATGACGGCAGCCACCAGCCCATGACGGTCATAGCGCAGGCGTGTGACTGCCTGCCGCGCGTTGGTCTGCGACTCCAACTGTCCCCGTGCGTCGTACTCGAAGCGTGTCGTTGCACCCAGTGGATCGGTCTGGCTGACCAGCAGGCCCCGGCCGTCATACGCCTGTTGCCAATCGACACCATCCGGCGTCCGCAGCGACACCATATGGTCGTCCAGGTCGTACTCCATCTGTATCGACGTGCCATCAGCGCGCGTCAGGCACACCAGGTTGCCCTGCGCATCGTAGGCAAACGCCGTACGCAGCCCCTCCGGATCGGTCACCGCCACGGTCCGCCCGAAGTCGTCGTACTCGAACAGTGTCACGCCATCGAGCGGATCGATCTCGCACAGCGGCAGCTGGTTCTCGTCGAACTTGACCACACTCAGATGGCCCAGCGAGTCGGTCACCCGGGTCTCGCGCAGCAGCGCGTCGTACTCAAAGTGGTAGTCGTACAGGCCGCCATCGCCCCACGAGTGCACTACCCTGCCCTGTGGGTCGAACGCGTAGTGGAATGACAGGCCGACGCGGTCGGTGTGCCGCACCAGACGATGCTGTTCGTACGCGAAGGTGCGCGGCGCACCCAGCGCATCGACAGCCGCCAACAGATCACCCTCGCCACTGTAGCGGTAGCTCACCAGCGGATGCACCAGGCCGGTGGCCGGGTCATGCAGCGCCATCCGGTCGATGCGTCCGTGGCGTGCCTCCACCTCGATGAAGCGCCCTTGGAGGTCGCCGACGCCACTTTCGACAATGCGCACCAGATGGCCGTCGCGGCGCTCGAACCGCCAGTGGTTGCCGTGGGCATCTTCGATGCGCTCGATCGGCCACGACTGCGGATTCGGCAGCGCGCTGACGCCTGCCGGCAGTTCGCCGCCGAACACATACTTCAGGCCGCTCTTGAAGCGGACCTGCCACTGCCCGCGCCGCCGCAGCAGGCGTGCGCCATCGACGAAATCGAGGATCGCCCCGGCCTCGCCGTCGGCCGGTGGCAGCTCGGGGAAGAACGCAGCCTGGTCCGGGCCGGACAGCCACACGCTGCCGTCGTCCAGCAGTTCCAGGCGGATATCGGCCGGCGTCTGCCAGCCGGCGCCGCACAGGCCCGGCTCACCTGCCCGGCGCGAGCCGTAGCTGCGCTGCCAGGCGAAGGACAGCCGCCCCGGAATGTCGAAGTCCTGGTGGCTGACCACCACGCTGCCATCGCGGATATCCACCGGCTCGGCACGCAGCACCTTGCACTTGAGGAAGCTCGAGGGCAGATGGCCCCATTTGCCACGCCGCCAGTTGGCAAAGGCATCCATCTTCTTGCGGAAGAAGGCGCTCTTGCGCAGCTTGCCCAACCCAGCGAATGCGGCGCGGAACGCCAGCGCGGTCCAGGACACCGTGGGCGGCCCGCCGATGGTGACGCTGGTGGGAATGGCCACGTTCAGGCCGGTGGGCAGCGACATCGCGCGCAACGGCTTCTTCGGCTTCTTCACCCGGAACGGGTTGATCATGCCGGCCAGGTTGCAGTCCAGCACCGGCATGGCCAGTCGCGAGAACGGCTCGCCATCGGCCGACACCGTGCGGCTGCCCATGAAGATCTCTTCGCCGTCGAACTGCGGTCCCATCGGCGCAGCCAGCGGCGGCCCCCACACGCCCAGCGGAATGTGGATGTCCAGGCCACCGGTACCGGCAGTGCCGCGGTGCACGCCATTGACCTTGATGGTCGACCCGATGAACGGGATGTAGTCGAACGGATCCAGCACCAGGCCGATGTGCGGCGTCGGCAGCGGGCACGGCGGCACCGCGTACATGTGGATGTCGATGCCCAGCTGCGGATCGAAATGCTTGGCGGCGATGCTCACGGCAACACTCCTTGTTGCTTTACAAGGCGCGGAACAACGCGCGCAGGAACGCCTTTACTTCGTCACGGTACTCGGCGCTGATCCAGGTCACGACGATGATGCCCAGCACGATAGCTACCAGCATCACCACGGTCTTGTTCGACTTCATGCAACAGCAACTCCTGTAACGTTCGTTCCGGCGGGCGCGGCCACGGGTGGCTGCAGCAGGCCCGAGGGGTCGGGCAGCGGCTGCATTGCCGGCGGCTCGCTCCACACCGGAATGTCATGGTCGAGCGGATGCTCGATGGCGGGCAGGCCATTCCAGCCCGGATCGAGGAAATCGCGACCGACAGCCACGATCTTGCGGAAAAATTCATCGCCGCCCTGGATCAGGCGCTCGCGCCCCTGCTGGGCACGGTGGAAACCACGCTCCAGCGTGGCATCCAGCTCGGCGTCGATCGCATCCAGTGCCGGGCGTGGTGGCTGCGGCCCCAACGCACGCCCCTGTGCGTCAGCCTTTTCCAGCAGGCCGGTACTGGCCTGCAGGTAGTCGCTGGCCACCTGCTGCAGGGATTCGCAGCGGCGCGCATCCTGCAGCTGCAGCAGGTCCCACAGCGCCTGCGGCAGCGTGGTGGCCTTGCGGTCGGCCGGCGCCAGTGGCTTGGCGATGCGGATGGCCTCCAGCAACTGGGTGCGCGCGGCCTCGCGCTGGCCCGCCTGCAACTGGCACCAGCCGGCCATGCGTTGGCCTTCCAGTGCGAACATCGGGTGCGGGATGCTCGCCGCCGACGCCGATGCCTGCAGGTAGGTCTGTGCGGCGCGGTCGGGCTGCTTGGCGGCCAGCCAACAGCCGGCCTCGCCGAACCAGCTCTGCATCACCAGCTCCGGCGCAGCGGGGTTGCCGCTCATGCGCGCGCCCTCGGCCGCGCTTCGCGCCTGCCGGTAACTGTTGATCGCCTGCCCGTGGTCGCCATGCTTCAACCACGCGCCGGCCACCATCATCTGCACCACCGACTGCTGGTCCTGCCAGCCATGCCGCTGCGCCAGCCCCTGCGCGCGCCCGGCGCGGGCAACGACCTGCGAGGGGCTGCCGCGCTCAAGCAGCAGCATCAGGTCTGCCAGCAGCTGCCGGTACAGCACTTCCGGACCACGGCCGCCGGACTGCGCCGCGGTGTCGCGGGCGATGCCGAACATGTCGACCGGGGCGCTGACCACACGCGCCAGCGCGCCGTGACGGTCCAGCAGCGACTGCCAACGCGGATCTTCTTCGGTATCCACCAGCACCAGGCGCAGGCGCGTACCAGGACCGGCGGCCAGCGCCGCGTCCACCCAGCGCTCGAAACCCTCGCCCGGCACGCTGCGCTCCGGCTCAAGCACCGCCGCCAGCAGGCGCAGGTGCTCACCGTGGTGGTCGATGAAACTCTCCAGCACCTGCACTACGCCATGCGCGCTGTCCGGCTGCGCCTCATGCGGGCCCCGCCACCCAAGCGGCACCTGCTGCGAACGCAGATCGTCCTGGCTGGCCAGATAGCGATCCAGCAGGTCCTGCTTGACCTGGCGGCTGTAGCGGAAGCCCAGTTCATAGGCGGTATCGATACGCAGGAAGTAATCCGGCGTATCGCGACCCGCGTCGTTGCGCTGCATTTCGAAGAACGCGGCCAGCAAGCGGCTGGCGGCGGCCGGCAGGCGCCAGACCAGCAGCCGCCGGCTGCTGTCGGCGCTTGCATCCAGCCAAGCATCGCGCAGTGCGTTCAGGCCACGCAGCATGGGGGTGTCCTGCATCGTGCTTCTCCCTTGCGGCTCAGCAGTTGAGCTTGATCTCGCTGCCGTTGACCGAAACACCACCGGCGTCGATGACCACCTCTGAACCACCGGCGGTGATCTTGATCGCGCTGTCGGTGATCTCGATGACCGAACCGCCGACCTTGCTGGTGAGCTTGACCGCCGATTCCAGGCTCATCGCCCCGTCCGAGCCCTGGCTGTGGGTGCCGGTGACATCCTGGCTGAAGTTGCCGGTGACATCGATGACGCGCTCGCCGACGTTGCTGTCGTCGACCTTGCCCTGCACCTTGCGCTTGTCCTGCCCGGTGATCGTCACTTCCCGACCGGCCTGCAGGGTCTCGGTGACCAGCCCGCCCACGGTGCGGCTGGAGGTGGAGGTCACGGTTTCGGCCCAGGTGCCGGTGCGCTGGCTGGTGTAGTTGCCGGTCAGCGTGGTCTTGAAATCACCGGTGATGATTTCGGTGTAGCCGGCGGCCACGATCGTCTTGGTTTCGCCCGCTTCGTATTTCCCGGTGACCGCACCGGTGACATTGGTGGTACGGGTGCCGGTGACGCCGAGCGTATCGGTGCCGGTAATGGTGATGCCGCGGTTGCCGCCGACACTGATGTCCTGGTTGGCGCCAACGCCCATGGTGTGGTTCACCGCCACCGTGGTCGACTTGTTGTTCTTGATGCTGGCGTTCTGGTCGTTGAGCACGGTGGTGACCATGTCACGCTGGGCGCGCATGTTCAGCAGCTCGCCGCCGGCGCCATCGTGCATGGTGATTTCATTCCAGCCTGCGCCCTTGACGGTCTTCGACTTCAGGCCGCTGACCTCCATGCCGAACGGCGGCATGTTGTCTTCGTTGTAGACGCGCCCGGTGATGATCGGCCGGTCCGGATCACCGTCGAGGAAATCGACGATCACTTCCTGGCCCACGCGCGGCGGTGAGACGCCGCCCATGTCGGCGCCGGCCCAGGGGCTGGCGCTGCGGATCCAGCACGAGGCATTCTCGCGACGGTCCAGCTGGCGGTCCCAGTGGAACTGCACCTTTACCCGGCCGTAGCGGTCGGCGTGCAGTTCCTCGCCCGGCGGGCCAACCACCGTGGCAGTCTGCGGGCCCGGCATGCGCGGCCAGGGGGTGAGCCGCAGCGGGCGGTACGGGATGCGCCGGCGCAGCACTTCGGCCTGCACTTCCACGCTGGGCGCTTCGGCACTGCCGAAATCGGCGGCAAAATTGTTGTGGCCTTCGCGCTGCACACTGACCACGAAGAAGCTGCGATCAGTGTCGTCGCGGCCGATGAAATCCGGATGGCGTTCCAGGTCGAAGCACCCGCCCGCCTCCATCTCGCCGGCATTGCCCGCACACTCGAACAGCTTGGTGGGCCAGGTCACTTCTTCGTTGCGCACGGCGGCCAGCGCCGTACCGATACGGCTGTTCATGAAGCGCGCGGCACCGTCGTAACGGTACTGCTCCAACGGCGGCAGCAGGCCCATCGGCACCTGGTTGCCCTGGTTGCCATCCAGTCGCTCGCCCGGCTGCTTGAAGTCGAAGCTGCGCAGCGTCTGCACGCTCGGGCCGACCCGGCGCCGCGCACCCCAGCGGTGCAGGCCGGTGCTGGCCAGAGTGCCCTGGTCGGAAACGTAGGCGATCGGTTGCGGCTCGCCGTGGGCAGTGCTCAGCGTCGAATCGTCGCTGATCACCATCTCGTGGCCTTCCTCGTCGTGGACGAAGCTGTAGTACAGGCCCGCGTCTTCCAGCAGGCGGCTGACGAAGGCGAAGTCCGATTCGTTGTACTGCACGCAGTACGGCAGCGGCGCAAGCTTGCCGGGGTTGAGGTCGTAGCGGTACCGCGCCAGCTGCGCATAGCCCTCGAAGACTTCCTCGATGATCTGCAGTGCAGTGCGATCTTGGAAGATGCGGCAGTTGCAGGTGTAGTCGAGGAAGGCGAACCACGGCGCCAGTTCGGCGCGGTAGGCACTGAACTGTGCCTGCTGCCCGGTGCTGGCGAACTCGCGCACATACCCATGCACGCTGCGGTCGCCGAATTCATCGCCCAGCTGCAGGCGCAGCGGCTGGCCGACCAGTTGCTTCAGCTCCAGCCGTGGCTGGATGGAAAGCAGGTCGATGCGGTAGGTGAACGGGCTGGAGACCGAGGCGATGCCATCGAAGCGCTTGACCAGGAAGGTATCCGGGTCCAAAGCGGTTTCGACGCGGATCAGGCGTCGGTCCTGGTGCAGGCGCTGCAGTGCGGCGCCGGGGAGCAGTGATTCGGCGTACATCGGGCGTTCCGTCGTCCCATGTTGGTCGTGGCCCGACTGTGCCATCCAGACGTGACGGGCGCCAGCTTTTTGACGGTCACATGGTCATATAACGAGATGAATTCATTAAGGTTTTCCGTCGTAATGTGCTTCGCGTCACATATATTCCGTCACAGAGCGGCTGGTCAGCCCTGCACCTGCGCGGCACCATAGCGTCCGGTTTTCCCCCATAAGGATGTGCATGCGCCCGTTGTTCCTGTCCGTGCTGTTGGCTGTTTCGTTGCCTGCCGCCGCTGCCCCGACCTCGCCTTTCCCGTTCACCCACAACGACTGGACGCTGTCGTGCGACAACACGCGTACCTGCCGCGCAGCGGGCTACCAGTCCGATGAGGGCGACGGCCCGGCGGTGTCGGTGCTGCTGACCCGCGCGGCCGGCCCGCAGCAGCGCGTGCAGGGCCAATTGATGCTGGGCCAGTACGATGAGGACGGGCCGAAGCTGGCGCCAGGCGCGAACGTCCATCTGCAGATCAACGGCACCGACCTGGGCCGCCTGTCGCTGAAGGAAGGCACCGGCGCACTGACGCCGGCACAGACCGATGCGCTGCTGGCGGCACTTACCCGCACCAGCCGCATCGAGGTGGTGGGCGGGGGCAACCAGCGCTGGACGCTGTCCGACAGCGGCGCGTCGGCGGTGCTGCTGAAGATGGACGAGTTCCAGGGCCGCCTCGGCACCCCGGGTGCACTGGTGCGCAAGGGCAATGGCAGCGAGGACAAGGTGCTGCCGGCGCTGGCACCGCCGCTGGTGACACTGCCGAAGCTGCCCGCTACGCGCCCTGCCGACGCCGCGATGGCACAGACGCAGGCCACGGCGTTGCGCCGTGCTCTGCGCGCGGCGACGCCGGCCGATGACTGCGCGGCCATCAGCCCGGAAGGCCACCCCATGATCGATGAGCCGGAAGAGCTGACGATCACCCGCCTGTCCAGCGCCAAGGTGCTGGTGTCCACGCTGTGCTGGCGCGCGGCCTACAACGAGGGCTACGGCTTCTGGGTGGCCAATGACAAGGCGCCGTTCAATCCGGTGCTCGTGACCACGTCAGGCAGCGACAGCGATGGCCGGGTCATCAGTGCCGCCCATAAGGGCCGCGGCCTGGGTGACTGCTGGCACACCACGGACTGGAGCTGGGACGGCAAGCGCTTCGTGAAGACCGGCGAAGCCACCTCGGGCCTGTGCCGCCTGGTGGCAGCCGGCGGCGCCTGGGACATGCCGACCGTGGTCAGCAAGGTCCAGCCCTGAACGAGTGACAGAAGAGGTGCGGCCCGTGCATCGGCATGGGCCGCACTCCAGGTTCAGGCCGGCAGGCAATGCTCGATGATGAGCTGGATCGCCGCACCGCCGCGGTAGTCATCGCAGGCCAGACGGTAGGCCAGGTGCACGTGTCGTCCCGGTGCATTGCCGTGCCAGCCGCCGAAGTGGATGGCGTTGACCGTGCCCGGCAGGCCGGGCAGGCGCAGTTCCAGTTTCAGGTGGCGCTCTTTCAGCACGCGCCAGTTGGCCACTTCGAAGTGGCCATCGAACATCGGCTCGGGGAAGCCCTGCCCCCACGGACCGGCCAGGCGCAGGGCATCGGCATGGCGATGGTCGAGCTCGTGCACGGCCAGTTCGCCATCGCTGAGCACATGCTGCTGCAGCGCGGCCGGGTCCAGCACTTCCTGCACGATGGCGACGAAGGCCGCCTCGAACGCAGGCAGATGCTCCAGGCGCATGCTCAGCCCGGCCGCCATGGCGTGCCCACCAAAGCGTTCGACCAGGCCGGGATGGCGCGCGTCGACCAGCGCCAGCGCATCACGGATATGCAGGCCCGGGATGGAACGCGCCGAGCCACGCAGGGTGTCCGCCCCCGCTTCGGCCGGAGCGAAGGCGATCACCGGACGGTGCAGGCGATCCTTCATCTTCGATGCCACCAGACCGACCACGCCGGGATGCCAGTCGGCATCGAACAGGCAGGCGGCCACCGGACGCTCGCCTTCGGACTGCAGTACCACGCGCGACAACGCCTGTTCGGCATCGTCGGTCATCGACTGCTGCACCGCGCGGCGTTCGGCGTTGATCTGCTCCAGGGTCTGGGCGATGTCGCGTGCCTGGCGCGGGTCTTCGGTCAGCAGCAGCGCAATGCCCAGGGCCATGTCCTCCAGGCGACCGGCAGCGTTCAGGCGTGGGCCGAGCGCAAAACCAATGTCGGTGGCGGTCAGTCGCGCGCTGTCGCGGCCACTGGCTTCGATCAGCGCCTTCAGGCCCACGCAGCCGTGCCCGGCGCGCAGGCGACGCAGGCCGGCACTGACCAGGGCGCGGTTGTTGGCATCCAGGACCACCAGGTCGGCCACGGTGCCCACGGCCACCAGATCCAGCAGCGTGGTCAGGTCCGGGCCCTTGCCATCGGCGAACACACCGGCCTCGCGCATCTGCCGGCGCAGTGCCATCAGCACATAGAAGATGACGCCGACACCGGCCAGCGATTTGCTGGGAAAGTCATCGCCTTCCAGGTTCGGGTCGACGATGACATCGGCCGGCGGCAACTGCGGCCCGGGCAGATGGTGGTCGGTCACCAGCACCTGCCAACCCCGCGCCTTGGCCGCGTTGACGCCGGCATGGCAGGCAATGCCATGGTCGACGGTGACCAGCAGGTCCGGCTGCAGGGCAGCCAGTTCCTCGACCAGCGAAGGCGACAGTCCATAGCCGTGCACCATGCGGTTGGGCACGGCATGGAACACGTGCCGCGCGCCGAGCATGCGCAGGCCGCGCACACCGACCGCACAGGCGGTGGCGCCATCGCAGTCGAAATCGCCCACCACCAGGATGCGCTTGTCGTTGGCGATGGCGTCGACCAGCAGCGCGACGGCCGCATCGATGCCGGTGAGCAGCTCCGGCGCGTGCAGGTTGCCCAGCCGCGGCAGCGCCAGTTCCGGCGTGGTCGCGCCACGGCTGGCATACAGGCGGGCCAGCAGCGGCAGCGTGTCGTCGGGCCACGCACCGGGCTGCACCGGCTCGCGGCGGCGGATCATCGGCGTATCGGACACGGGAGGCGCACCATCGGCGGCAAGGGACATCGGCATCGCCGGGTTGCGGAAGACGCCGCCATGATAACGCGGGGCTACATACGGGGTCAGAGCCCTCTGCAGGCAGAGGGCTCCGACCCCACCCCGACATTTGGATTATTCGGCCACATCTTCCATGCTTGCCGGCCCCGAAACGGACTTCCACACATGCGCCACACCTTGCTTCCCGCCCTGCTGGGCCTCGCCCTCGCCCAGACCGCCCACGCGGCTACGCCCGAGCCAAAGGCCGGTGTGAAGTTCGAGCACAACAACTGGTCGCTGGCCTGCGACAACACCCGCACCTGCCGTGCCGCGGGCTACAGCCCGGAAGAACCCGCCAACCTGCTGAGCCTGATGCTGGAACGCGCGGGCGGCCCGAATGCACCGGTCATCGCGCGCCTGCGCAATGGCGAGGGCGATGACCCGGCGCCGACCGGTGCGCTGCGCCTGCGCCTGAATGGCAAGGACCTCGGCCCGGTGCAGGACACCGGCGAAGCGGAAAAGGTGCTGTTGAAGCAGGCCCAGACCGATGCCCTGGTTGCCGCCCTGCCCCGCCAGGCGCGCATCGAGATCATCGATGGCAAGGGCAAGGCATGGCCGATCTCCGACAGCGGCGCCACCGCAGTACTGCTGAAGATGGACGAGGCGCAGGGCCGGCTGGGTACGCCCGGCGCGCTGGTGCGTCGCGGCGACAAGGCCGAAGCGAGCGTGCCGGCGGCTCTGCCGGTGCCGGTGATCGTGCACGGCAAGCTGGTGGCACCGCGCAGCACGGATGCGGCGCTGGGCAAGGTGCCTGCGCTGCGCAAGGCGATGATTGCCAGCCTGCCCACGCCGGACGAGTGCACGCGCCTGAGTGATGGCGAGCAGGATGAGATCGAGATCCAGCGGCTCGATGCCAGCCACGTGCTGGCCAGCACCAGCTGCTTCATGGGTGCCTACAACTTCAGCAGTGGCTACTGGGTGGTGCAGGACAAGGCACCTTACCAGGCGCGCTTCGTGACCTCCGACGCGGAGGACTTCGACCGCGACGACGCCATGCTGCGGGGGCGCTTCCGCGGCCGCGGCATCGGCGACTGCTTCTCGGGCCACGACTGGGCATGGGATGGAGCGCGTTTCGTGAAGAGCAGCGAGTTCACCACCGGACAGTGCCGCGGCGTGGCGGGCGGGCACTGGCAGCTGCCGACCGTGGTCAGCACGGTGAAATGAAAACAGCCGAGCATGGCTCGGCTCTACAGTAGATCCACGCCATGCGTGGATGGCCCCAGTAGATCCACGCCATGCGT
>NZ_JACVTT010000052.1:0-32758 GCF_016624665.1 Stenotrophomonas sp. S39
CCCCCCCCCCCCCCCCCCCCCCCCCCCCCCCCCCCCCCCCCCCGCTACCGGATGAAACGCTGGATTACGACAGCTGCTGCTTGACCAGCTTGGACACCAGGCCCATGTCGGCCTGGCCGGCCAGCTTGGGCTTCAGTGCGCCCATCAGCTTGCCCATGTCGGCCGCGCCGGTGGCACCGGTCTCGGCAATGGCGGCCTGGATGGCGGCCACGATCTCGGCTTCGCCCATCTTGGCCGGCAGGTAGGCTTCGATCACCACGATCTCGGCGCGCTCGATCTCGGCCAGGTCTTCACGGCTGGCAGCCACGAACTGGGTGACCGAGTCCTTGCGCTGCTTGACCATCTTGTCCAGCACGGCGATGACGGCGGTGTCATCCAGCTCGACACGCTCGTCCACTTCCTTCTGCTTGATGGCGGCGTTGATCAGGCGGATCACGCCCAGCTTGTGCTTTTCGCCCGCCTTCATGGCGGCCTTCATGTCGTCGGTGAGCTGCTGCTTCATGCTCATGAGGAACCTCGTGGTGGTGGTGGGGCAGGGGCGGATGCCCGAACCCGGAAACGCAAAAAGCCGGCGACGCTTGCGCGTGCCGGCTTCGGCTCCACTGCGACAGGCAAGCCCGTCGCAATGAAGATGCGTCCGATCAGTACAGGCGCTGACGCTTGGTGACGTCGCGCGACGAGCGGCGCAGCTGACGCTTCACAGCAGCGGCGGCCTTGCGCTTGCGCTCCTGGGTCGGCTTTTCGTAGAACTCGCGCTTGCGGGTTTCGGCCAGCACACCGGCCTTTTCGCAAGTGCGCTTGAAGCGGCGAAGAGCAAACTCGAAGGGCTCGTTCTCGCGGACTTTGACGCTGGGCATGGAATCTCCGGGACACAGTAGAACCGGGTCACGCCCGGCGAGCCGCACATTATAGCGGCGAATCAACAAACTGCAAGCGTCCAACCCTGAATGCGGGCCGGGGTTCGAAAGCAGTGGGATCTGCACGTCCCCCGAGGGGGCGGCAGGGGCGTCATAATAGCAGGCATGCGAGTCCTTGGCATCGAATCTTCCTGTGATGAGACCGGCGTGGCGGTGTATGACACCGACCTGGCCGGCAGCGCGGCCCTGCGCGCCCATGCGGTCTATAGCCAGATCGCGCTGCACGCCGAGTACGGCGGTGTGGTGCCCGAGCTGGCCAGCCGCGACCACGTCCGCAAGCTGCTGCCGCTGGTGCGCCAGACCCTGGCTGAGGCCGGCCTGGGCGTGGGCGACATCGACGGGGTGGCCTATACGGCCGGCCCCGGCCTGGTGGGTGCCCTGCTGGTTGGCGCGGGCGTGGCCCGTTCGCTGGCCTGGGCGCTGGAGGTACCGGCAGTGGGCGTACACCATATGGAAGGCCACCTGCTGGCGCCGCTGATGGAAGACGACCCGCCGGAAGCCCCGTTCGTGGCCCTGCTGGTATCCGGCGGCCACACCCAGCTGGTGGCGGTGGACGCCATCGGCCAGTACCGCCTGCTGGGCGAGACCCTGGACGATGCGGCCGGCGAGGCCTTCGACAAGACCGCCAAGCTGATGGGCCTGCCTTACCCGGGCGGCCCGCAGCTGGCCAGGCTGGCCGAGCAGGGCACGCCGGGCGCCTACCGCTTCGCGCGGCCGATGACCGACCGCCCGGGGCTGGATTTCAGCTTCTCCGGCCTGAAGACCCAGGTCCTGATGGCCTGGCGCGACAGCGACCAGAGCGAACAGACCCGCGCCGACATCGCCCGTGGCTTTGAGGACGCGGTGGTGGAGACCCTGTCCATCAAGAGCGAACGCGCGCTGGAAGCGGCGGGCACCAACGTGATCGTGGTGGCGGGCGGCGTGGGTGCGAACAAGCGCCTGCGCGCACGCCTGCAGCAGATGGCCGAACGCCTGGGCGGCCGCGCCTGCTTCCCGCGCCCGGCGCTGTGCACCGACAACGGCGCGATGATCGCCTTCGCTGGCGCGTTGCGCCTGCAGGCCGGCCAGCACAACCCGCCGAAGGTGGAAGTCACCCCGCGCTGGGACATGGCGACCCTGCCGGCGGTTTGAACCGGTAGCGCCGGGCCGCGCCCGGCGGACGCATCACGGGCGCCCCGCCAACGGCGATGCCGCCAGCACCGTCGTCGCCCGTTCATGGCGCTGCAGCCACCCCAGGGTATGCGGGCAGCGCGCATGGATCAGCCGCCCGATCGCGGCCAGATCGGCACCGATGTCGTGCTCGAGGATGGGTTCGTGGTGGGCGATGCGGTTGCGCAGGTGGCGGATGCGGTCGAGGTCGGCATGGATGGACCGACGCAGGACGGACAGCGGCGCCGAGGGTGCGTGTGGCAGCGCCAGGCTCATGGTCCCGGCCCAGATCGAATGCTCGAACCGTCGAGCGAACAACTGTTGCCAGAAGCCGAATCGCAGTTTGGCGATGACCTCCGGTACGTCCGTCGGAGCTCCGGCGCTGCCGTGGACATCGCATAGCGAGGCAAGCGCGCCTTCGGCAGGAAGGCTGCGCAGCAGCGCTGGATGCCAGGGCCAGCATCGACCATAACGATGCACCAGAGCCGTAGCGGCTGCATTGCGGATCACGACCTCGCAGATGTGCAACGGTGGCAGGAGAGCAGCACACATCTGCATGTTCCAGGCATAGAGCGTGGCCGGATCGGCTACGCAACGAGCAGCGATGCGCTCGTAGGTCGACCATCTTTGTCGTGATAGCGCTGCCTGCAGGATCCTGCTTTCCTTCATCAACTCACTCCCAGGGAACGTGGTTTCAGCTTGACCTTGGGATCGAGGCAGGAACATCAGAAAACGGCATCATGAATGTCAGTCTTTTTTCGTGGATCGGCTCGGTTTTCCACCCGGTCGTCTGCCGTGACGCATTTGCCAATTGACGGGTCTGGGAGGCGCTCCTAACCTTGCGGCGTGTGCTCCGGGACTCGCGGCTGGATTCCAGCTTCCCCTGGGGACGTTGAGAGGTACCAAAGGGCCCCGCTAGCAGGGCCCTTTGTCTTTTGAGGCTCGGGCGTAGTCGTGATCGCCTCTTGATCAGCTGGCCTGACCTGCTTCAGTTCCAAATACTGCACCACCGGGACTCGCGGCTGTTCAACAGCTCCCCCCGGGGACAAACGGTAGTACCAAAGGGCCCTGCTAGCGGGGCCCTTTGTTTTTCCCGCCGCACCCACGCCGCCGCCCGTTCCGGGCAGGCTCACCGTCGTGCCGTTACCATGGCCGCCTGTATCCAGCTGGTATCCGCAATGGACAAGGTTTTCATCGAAGGGCTGACGATCGACGCCCTGATCGGCATCTACGACTGGGAACGGCGGATCCGGCAGGACCTGGTGTTCGACCTGGAAATGGGCTTCGACAACCGCCGTCCGGCGGCATCGGACGACATCGCCCACACCCTGAACTACAAGGCGGTGAGCAAGCGCCTGGAGCAGTTCGTGCGCGAATCGGAATTCGGCCTGGTCGAGACCTTGGCCGAGCGCTGCGCGCAGATCGTACTGGACGAGTTCGACGTGAAGTGGCTGCGCCTGAAGCTGAGCAAGCCCGGTGCGGTGCGCGGCGCGCGCGCGGTAGGCGTGATCATCGAGCGCTCGCGCGACTGACCCGGTAGTGCCGGCCGCTGGCCGGCAACCCCAACAGCACTAAAGAAGGAGACAACCGATGGTGGATGCGGTGGTGGCGGTACAGTGGCTGGACAAGCTGCAGAACACACTGGAACCCTATCCCGGCGCCTACCTGGCGTTGATGATCACGGCGCTGCTGGTCGCCGCCGGCCTGGCCAACTGGGTGACCAAGCGCATCCTGGTGCGCGGCCTGCGGCGCTTGCTGCAGCGCCTGCCCGGCGCGGAATCCGGGCGCGGCAGCCACCTGATGCGGGTGATCGCGCGGCTCTCCAACGTGGTGCCCAGCCAGGTGATCGCCTCGGGCATCGCCCTCATCCCCGACCTGCCGCCTGGCCTGGTCAACGTCATCATCAAGCTGTGCATCGTGTGGGCGGTGCTGACCGTGTCGCTGGCGTTCTCGCACGCGCTGGATGCCGTCAACAGCCTGTACGAGCGCAAGCCCGATGCCCGCAACAAGCCGATCAAGGGCTACCTGCAGGTGGTCAAGATCGTGGTGTTCGTGGCCGCCGGCCTGTCCATCGTCGCCACCCTGCTGGGGGTGAAGATCGGCCCGCTGGTAACCGGCCTGGGCGCGGCCACCGCGGTGCTGATGCTGATCTTCCAGGACACCATCCTGTCGCTGGTGGCCAGCGTGCAGATCAGTGGCGATGGCCGCGTGCGCCTGGGCGACTGGATCGAGATGCCCAGCCAGAACGCCGACGGTGATGTCATCGACATCGCCCTGCACACCATCACCGTGCAGAACTTCGACAAGACCATCACCACCATCCCGACCAAGAAGCTGGTGACCGAGTCGTTCAAGAACTGGCGCGGCATGCAGGAGGCCGGCGGCCGCCGGATCAAGCGCGCGCTGTACCTGGACCAGCACAGCGTCGGCTTCCTGGGCACGGAAGAACTGCAGCGCCTGGGCCAGTTCGCGCTGCTGGGCGATTACCTGCGCGACAAGGCGCAGGAGCTGGAGCAGTGGAACGGGCGCCTGCGCGAGCAGGGCGTGGCCGAGGTGAACAGCCGCCGGGTGACCAACCTGGGCACCTTCCGCGCCTACGTGGAGCGCTATCTGCGCAGCCACCCGGGCGTCCATACCGACATGACCCTGCTGGTGCGGCAGATGCAGCCCACCACCGAGGGCCTGCCGCTGGAGGTCTACTGCTTCACCCGCAGCACCGCCTGGGCGGTTTACGAAGGGGTGCAGTCGGACATTTTCGACCACCTGCTGGCGATCCTTCCGGCCTTTGGCCTGCGGGTGTTCCAGGCCTCCAGCGACGCCATGTTGATGGCGGGGCAGCGCTCACTGGCCGGGTCGGAGTAAGCTCCACCCTCGCGTCCGCCCCCGTATGGGCCGCCCAGACTGTGGGCGGGCGCACGAAACTGAATGACGAAACCTCTCGCCAAATGGCCCGGGAACGCTAGAATGCCGGGCTTGTAAACGTTTTCATAAGGACAGCTGGTGGCCTCCGATCGCATCGAATCCCTCATTGCCCAGATGACCGTCGAGGAAAAGGTCGGCCAGCTGGGTGTCTTCGCGGACATGGTCCGCCCGTTTGCCCCGGACGTGAACCCGGAAGCCAACGTGCGCAACGCCGACCAGGTGCTGCAGCAGGTGCGCGAAGGCAAGGTCGGCTCGCTGTTCAACGGCGTGGGCGCCGAGCTGGGCCGCCGAATCCAGCAGGTCGCCACCGAGGAAAGCCGCCTGGGCATCCCGGTCATCCTGGCCGCCGACGTCATCCACGGCATGCGTACCGTGTTCCCGATCCCGCTGGGCGAAGCTGCCAGCTTCGAGCCGGACCTGGCCGAGCGCACCGCCCGTGCCACCGCCGTCGAGGCGACCGCCGCCGGCCTGCACTGGACCTACGCACCGGCGGTGGACATCGCCCGCGACCAGCGCTGGGGCCGTGGCGCCGAAGGTGCCGGTGAGGACGTGGTGCTGGGCTGCGCCTTTGCTGCTGCCCGCGTGCGCGGTTTCCAGGGCGGCGACCTGCGCGCGGCCGATTCGCTGCTGGCTACGCCCAAGCACTTCGCCGCCTATGGCGCGGTGATGGCCGGCATGGAATACAACATGGTGGACATCTCGCCGCAGACCCTGCGCGACGTGCACCTGCCGCCGTTCAAGGCCGCGTTCGACGCCGGCGCGATCACCGTGATGTCCTCGTTCAACGACATCAACGGCGTGCCGGCCAGCGCCAACGCCGAACTGCTGACCGACATCCTGCGCGGTGAGTGGAAGTTCCCGGGCGTGGTGATCTCCGATTACACCGCCGACATGGAGCTGGTCGCGCACGGTTATGCCGCCGACGACCGCGACGCCACCGCCAAGGCCTTCACCGCCGGCCTGGACCTGAGCATGCAGAGCGGCTTCTATGCCGAACACCTGCCGGGCCTGGTCGAGAGCGGCGACGTGCCGATGGCCGTGCTGGATGAAGGCGTGCGCCGCATCCTGTGGCTGAAGGAAACCATCGGCCTGTTCGACGACCCGTACCGCTCGCTGGACCCGGCGCGCGAAGCGGACACCTCGCACATCGCTGCCCATGACGAGCTGTCGCGTGATGCCGCGCGCCGCTCGATCGTGCTGCTGAACAACCGCGACAACGTGCTGCCGCTGCAGAAGACCGGGCAGAAGATCGCCCTGATCGGCCCGTTCGTGCAGGACCGCGAGAACATCGAAGGCTGCTGGACCCTGTTCGGCGACAAGCAGCGCTATGTGGATCTGGAAACCGGCGTGCGCGCGGCCATCGGCGATGAAGCGCTGCTGGAAGTCGTGCCGGGCAGCGAGCTGGAAGCGGCGATTCCGGGTGGCACCGAAGCGGCCGTGGCCGCTGCACTGCGCGCCGACGTGGTGGTGCTGGCACTGGGCGAACCGCAGCGTTACAGCGGCGAAGCGCAGTCGCGCGTGGAAATCACCCTGCCGCCGGCACAGCAGGCGCTGGCCGAGGCCGTGGCGATGACCGGCAAGCCGCTGGTGGTGTTGCTGCGCAACGGTCGCGCGCTGGCCCTGCAGGGCGCGGTGCGCAACGCGCATGCCGTGGCGGTCACCTGGTACCTGGGCACGCAGACCGGCCATGCCGTGGCCGATGTGCTGTTTGGCGATTACAGCCCGTCCGGCCGCCTGCCGGTCAGCTTCCCGCAGGTGTCCGGCCAGCAGCCGTACTTCTACAACCACCCGCGTACCGGCCGCCCGGAACTGCCGACCATGTCGGAGTTCAAGGCGCGCTGGCGCGAGATTCCGAACGAGCCGCTGTACCCGTTCGGCCACGGCATCGGCTACGCGACCTTCGCCTACGGCGTGCCGCAGCTGAGCGCGGCCCAGCTGGGCTGGGACGACACCCTGACCGTGACCACCACGCTGACCAACACCAGCGCCGTGGCCGGTGAGGAAGTGGTGCAGCTGTACATCCACGACCGCGTGGCCAGCCGCGTGCGGCCGGTGCGCGAGCTGAAGGACTTCCGCAAGGTCGCCCTGCAGCCGGGCGAGTCGATCGATGTGAACTTCACTCTGACCCGCGAGCAGCTGGCATTCACCGGCCGCGACGGCGTGCTGCGTGCCGAGCCGGGCCAGTTCGACGTGTGGGTGTGCGCCTCGTCGGCCGCTGGCGAAGCGGTGCAGTTCGAGCTGCTGAAGGCCTGACCGCACCGGCCGGAACCACCGGTGGAGCATCCACGCATGGCGTGGATCTACTGGCAGTGAGGCGCCGGGCCATGCCCGGCGTCCTCACCCATGGCAAACACGCCGGGCATGGCCCGGCGCTACCATCGGGGCATTCATTCGATGGAGCCCGCGCATGCGCAAGATTGCTTTCCTGATTCCGGCCCTGCTGCTGGCCGCCTGTTCGCAGCCGGCACCGCCGGCCGAGCCCGCGGCGGATGCACCGCCACCGATGACCGGCTCCACGCCGGCCGAAGCCGCGGCGAGCACCACGCCTGACCCGGCCGCTGCGCCGCAGGCTGCGGCCGAGCACGCCAGCGAAACCCCGGCGCCCGCTGCCGCCGCCGATGAAGGCGATGCGCGCGCACGCATCGACAGCGTGCTGGGCGATGCCGCGCAGTACGAGAAGGTGTTCAACGCATTCAAGACCGCCGTGGTCGGCGGCGACCGTGCTGCCGTGGTGGAGGAAGTGCGCTTTCCGCTGAACATCGCCGGTGGCAAGAAGATCACCGGCCCGGGCGAGTTCCAGCGCAACTACGAAAAGATCATCACCCCGGCGGTGGTCAAGGCGATGTCCGGGCAGGAGTTCAGCAAGGTCTTCGTCAACCAGCAGGGCGTGATGATCGGCGATGGCCAGGTATGGCTGACCGGCGAGTGCCTGGACAAGGCCTGCGCCCGCACCGAGGTGAAGGTCGGCACCATCCAGTAAACGCGAACGGCCCCGCATGATGCGGGGCCGTTTGGTATGGGCGATGCCGGCCAGCGGCCGGCACAACCGGCGTCAGGCCTTCGGGGTGAGCTTCAGCAGGCGGGCCTTGCTGCCGTCTTCCAGCAGCCACAGCGCGCCATCGGGGCCCTGTTCCACTTCGCGGATGCGCTCGCCCATGTTGAAGCGTTCGGCTTCGCGGGCGTTCTCGCCATCGAACGCCACCCGCACCAGCGAGGTGGACGACAGGCCGCCGATGAAGGCGCTGCCCTTCCACTGCGGGAACAGGGTGCCGTTGTAGAACATCAGGCCGGCCGGCGAGATCACCGGGTTCCAGGTGACCTTCGGTGCGGCGAATTCCGGACGGGTATCGTGGTCGGGAATCGGGCGGCCATCGTAGTGGTCGCCGTTGGAGACGATCGGGTAGCCATAGTTGGCACCGCGCTGGATCAGGTTCAGTTCGTCGCCGCCGGCCGGGCCCATTTCCTGCGCCCACAGCTTGCCGTTGGCGTCGAAGGCGATGCCCAGCACGTTGCGATGGCCCAGCGACCAGACCTGGGCGGCGACGCCGCCCTGCGAGGCGAACGGATTGTCCGCCGGCACGCTGCCATCGTCATTGAGGCGGATGATCTTGCCGAGGTTGCCGCTCATGTCCTGGGCCGGATCGAACTTCTGCCGCTCGCTGGAACTGATCCACAGCTTGCCGTCCGGGCCGAAGGCGAGGCGGTGGCCGTAGTGGCCCTGGCCGCTGACCTTGGGCGTCTGCCGCCAGATCACCTTCAGATCCTTCAGCGCACCGCCGCCATCGGCGTTCAGGGCCAGGGTGGCACGCGCCACGGCGGCGCCGCGGGTATCGAGCGTGCCTTCTTCGGCGTAGCTGACATACACCACGTTGTTGCGGGCGAAGTCGGGATGCAGGATGACATCGCCGAAGCCGCCCTGACCGCCGTAGGCGACCTTCGGCACACCGGTGATCTCATGCTTCTGGCCGCTGGCCAGGTCCAGGTGCTGCAGCTTGCCGCGCTTTTCGGTGACCAGCAGGCTGCCATCGGGCAGGAAGGTCATCGCCCACGGCTGGTCGAAGCGGCTGACCTCGGCGGCGGTGAACGGGCGCTGGTCGGTGCTGGTCGCTGCAGGCGCGGCCTGCGCAGCGGTTGTCGTGTCTGGACCGGCGGCACTGCAGGCGGTGGTGGCGAGGATGGGCAGCAGGCCCATGGCGAGCAGCAGGGGCGCACGGTGTGAAAGAGGGGTCATGGGTATCTCCAGGGTGGGGATGCGGATGGCCAAGCCCCGTTGTACACCACTGCGGTTGCACGGGGCGTGGTCCAAAGGTCCTGCTGCCCCCCTGTGCGGCGCGCGGCTGATCGACTACGGTGGGCCATCCGGGCAAAGCGTGCCCGTTGCCCGCCAAGGAACCGCAATGCATCCGACCGTCGTCTCCAAGCCTTCGCCCGCGTTCATCGCCGCCTCCTGGGTGGCCCTGCTGCTGGGCGCGGTGGCCTACCTGATCGGCCTGTTCAATGCCGAGATGGCCCTGAACGAGAAGGGCTACTACCTGACCCTGCTGCTGTTCGGCCTGTTCGCGGCGGTGTCGCTGCAGAAGAGCGTGCGCGACCGGGTGGAAGACATTCCGGTCAGTGGCCTCTACTACGCGCTGTGCTGGTTTGCCCTGCTGGCCTCGCTGCTGTTGCTGCTGGTCGGCCTGTGGAACGCGACGCTGGCGCTGAGCGAGAAGGGCTTCTATGGAATGGCGTTCGCGCTGTCGCTGTTTGGTGCGGTGGCGGTGCAGAAGAACACCCGCGACCTGATTGCCGCCAATGGCGGTGAACCGGCGCGCAAGGTGGCCATGCCGCCGCTGCCGGAACAGGACTGACCGCAGTTCCGTAGAGCCGAGCCCATGCTCGGCTCATGCTGGAATTGTAGAGCCGAGCCCACGCTCGGCTCAGGCCGCAAAGGTAGACGCAGCCGAGCATGGGCTCGGCTCTACAGTGGCGCGGCGTGTCAGCCCAGGCGCCCCAGGCGCGGGTCCACCGTGTTCGCCTCATCCCAGCCACGGCGCACTGCCGCGCGGGCCTGTTCCCACTCCAGGCGGCTGCGGCCACGATCGCTGGCCCAGCGCGATTCCAGCTCACGCTCCACTTCTTCGTAGGCGCGGATCACCTGGTCGGCGCGGGTCTCGTGGAAGCGCGCCGCATGGCCGACCTGGTAGGCGGGCTCGTAGTCATCGAACAGCAGGCTGGCGTCGTAATAGGGCTCGGCGCTGTAGCGGTCGCGCCAGTAGTCGGAAATGGTTTCGCGCGGGGTGCTGTCATCCGGCACGCGGCCGGGAATCTGGTAATCGGGGCTCATCGGTCGGGCTCCGTGGTGGACGAAGCCTGATGGTGCCCGTGCGGCGGTTAACCGCCCGGGCCGGTTGCGTGAAGATCAGGTCGCGTCGGCCTTGCGCGGCAGCAGGTAGATCACCGCACCGATGGCGAAGGCGACCAGCGCAGCGGCGATGTTCTGCCAGCTGGCACTGGCGAACAGCGCCACGCACAGCAGCAGTGCCAGCACCGGAATGAGCGGACCGCCGGGCAGCTTCAACGCGCCGGGCCGGTCGGCATAGCGCTTGGCCAGCACCAGCACCGCCGCCGCCGTACCGATGTAGGCAAACAGGCGCGTGGTCATCGACAGCAGGGCCAGCTGCACGAACGAGCCGGTCAGGGCCAGGCCCAGCGCGATCAGTCCCTGGCAGAAGATCGCCGCGGCCGGCGTGCGGAAGCGCGGATGTACCTGCGCCAGCACCTTCGGGCCGTAGCCATCGCGGGCGAGGGCGAACAGGAAGCGCGGGCCCATCATCATCGTGTTGCTGTTGGTGCCGAGGATGGAGATGGTCGCGCCGACGGTGAGGATCAGCGCCAGCGCCTCGCCACCGAAACCGGCGGCGGCATCGGCCAGGGGCGTGGCCGAACTGGCCAGGCCGGCCAGCGTGCCCTGCGCCACCAGCTGTACCGCGCCGTAGATGACCGTGACGGTGACGATCATGGTGATCAGCGCGAACGGGATGTCGCGGCGCGGGTTGCGGTATTCACCGGCGGCGGCCGGGATGTTCTCGAAACCGGCGTAGGCGTACAGCAGCAGCAACGCGGCTTCGCCCATGCGCTGCAGGTCGTGCGGGTCCGGGCGCTGGCCGGAGAACGCCAGCTTCGGGTCGATGTAGAACGCGCCGATGGTCACGAACAGCAGCAGCGGCAGCATCTTGCCGATGACCAGCACGATGCCGGTACGCGCCGCCGAGCGCACGCCGATGATGTTGACCCCGGTGAGGAAGCCCAGCGAGAGCACGATGACCGCGATGCGGCCCATGCCGGCACCGGCCCACGGCCAGAACCGCGCGACGGCATCGGCCAGTGCATTGCTGAGCGCCGCGGCCGAACTGATGCGGGTCAGCCAGATCATCCAGCCGATCTCGAAACCGGCGAAGCGGCCGAACGCTTCGCGCGCGTACAGGTAGCTGCCGCCGGGTTCATCGAAGTAGCTGGCGGCCTGCGCGTAGCACAGCACCAGCAGGGCCACGACGATGCCGGCGGCGACCACGCCCCACAGGCTGAAGGGGCCGAGCAGGGCGACGGTGGCGGCGGGCAGCAGGTAGATGCCGCTGCCGACCACATCGTTGATGGACAGGCCGACGATCTGCCAGCGGCTGACCGCACGTTGCAGCTGCGGTTCGTCCTGCGCGCTCACTGGCTGGCTCCGGCGAGCGCGGGCAGCTGCCACTGCGCCTGCAGGCGCGTGTACTCGGCGCGCGGCAACAGCACGAAGCGCGGCGTGTCCTGCGGCCGCAGCCAGTCCAGCAGCGCCTGCATGCGTGCCTGCGGCATGGCCGTGCAGCCGGCGGTGGCCTCACCGGGCTGGCGCCACAGGTGGGCGAAGATGCAGCTGCCCTTGCCGGGCTGGTTCTGCGGGTTGTGCGCGATCACGAAGCCTTCCTGGTAGCGCACGTCGCCCTTGTCGTGCAGGTCCAGCCGCATCGGCTCGGTGGAGCCTTCCACGGCGGCGCGGCCGACCTTGGCCGCATCGACGATGCGGTTGTAGAACGGCGAGGCCGGCACATCCATGCAGTAGCTGCTGTCGAGCATCGGCTGGTACGCCATCGCGGTACCCGGGCGCGTGCCGGCATACCCGAACGCACTGCCCAGCGCGAACACACCGGCCGGGCTGCGGCCATCGCCTTCCTGCTTCTGCGGGCCGTCGCCCTGTGCCGGGTGCAGGCCCAGGCCCCAGGCGCTGCCACTGCGGCCCAGCGCCACCGGGAAGGCCGTGCCCTGTGCGCGCCAGCCCTTGCCGTCGCGCACGAACGCCTGCAGCTGGCCCTGGGTGCTGTCCCAGCCCTCGCTGGTGACCACGATCAACTGCCGCGCGCCATCCAGCGGCGCAGCGTGGAGGGACAGCGACGCGGCCAGCAGCAGCGCAGCGGTGACAAGGCGGGACAGCGGCTTCATCAGCAGGCGCTCCGGTCAGGAATCGAGCAGGTGGTCAATGCGTTCCAGGTTTACCGCCAGTTGCCGCTGGCGATCTGGATTGGCGTGGCAGAGCAGCACGAACAGGAAATCGAGCAGGGCATGCATGGCGCTACGGTACAGCAGCTGCGCCACCTGCGGCGTGCGGTCGTAGGCACACACGACCAGTGATGCATCGGCGTGCGCGCGCAGTGGGTTGGCGGTGTGGCGGGTGATCGACACCACCTTGCCGCCCATGTTCTGGAACTGCCGCGACAGCTGCGAGAGCTGCGGCAGATTGCCGTACTCGGAGAACACCAGCAGGGCATCGCGGGGGCGCGCGGCCGACAGGTTGGCCAGCAGCAGGACCGGATCGGTGTGCGGTACCACCAGCAGGCCGAGCAGCGACAGCCGCATGGCGAACTCGCGCGCGAACAGGCCGTCATCGCCCAGCCCGTACACGAACAGCTTCGGCGCGCCGTCCAGCAGCTGCACGATGCGTTCGATCTCCTCGCGCGGGTTGGCCTGGCGGGTTTCCTCCTCGGCCTGGGCCTTGCTGCGGCGGAGGGCATCGCCCAGGCGCAGGTAGTGATCGCCGTTGTCCGGTTCGCTGGGGGCCTGCTGCGGGTCGGCACCGGCGCGGGCCACGTCCTGGCCGATGGAATACTTCAGGTCCGGGTAGCCCTTGAAGCCCAGCTTCTGGCTGAACTTGACCACGCTGGACTGGCTGATGCCCAGCGCGCTGGCCAGCTGCTGCGAGGAGTAGTCGCGCAGCAGGTGGGCGTTGTCGAGGATGAAATCGGCGATGCGGCGTTCGATGGCCGACATCTGCCCGCGCTCGGTTCGGATTTTCAGCAGGGGCGGCATGCGGGGCGTCCGGGGGTCTGCAATTGCGTTGCGGTTGGCAGCGTAGAGCGGATTATGCGCTGGGTCGCGCGCGTGCCAGCCGCGAAGGGGTTACGGGGTGGAGCAGAAGCAAGTGCATCCACGCATGGCGTGGATCTACCGGGGCGCGGCCCTTGTAGAGTCGAGCCATGCTCGACTGCGCGGATCAACCCAGCATCTCCAGCCCACGCACTTCGGTGATGCCCAGCCCCGGTACGTCGCTGATGCTGATCTCCGACTCGTTGAAATGTACACCGCCGCTGACCGGGTCGAACTGGCCCAGCGAGGGGCCATCGAGGTCGACCTTGGTGATCACATCGCTCTTGGCCACGGCCAGGTGTACTGCGGCCGCCACGCTGATGCTCGATTCGATCATGCAGCCGATCATGCACGGCACGCCGTAGATGCCGGCGATGTCGGCAATGCGGATCGCGTTGGACAGCCCGCCGGTCTTCATCAGCTTGATGTTGATGATGTCGGCCGCGCGCTGCTGGATCAGGTCCATCACCTGGCTCGGGCTGAACACGCTTTCGTCGGCCATCACCGGCGTGTTGACCCGATCGGTCACGTACTTCAGGCCGCTGATGTCGGCGGCCTTCACCGGCTGCTCCAGCAGTTCCAGCACCACGCCGGCTTCCTCCAGCGTGCGCATGGCATGCACGGCCTGCTTGGCGGTCCAGCCCTGGTTGGCGTCCAGGCGCAGCAGCGCACGGCCCTGCACAGCGGCATGGATGGCCTTGACCCGCTCGATGTCCAGGCCGATGTCCTTGCCCACCTTGATCTTCAGCGACTCGAAGCCGCGCTCGATGGCCGACAGCGAATCGGCCACCATCTTGTCGATGTAGTCCACGCTGATGGTGATGTCGGTGGTGATGACCGGATCACCACCGCCCAGCATCTGGTACAGCGGCGCGCCATGCAGCTGCGCCCACAGGTCGTACAGGGCGATCTCCACCGCCGCCTTGGCGCTGGTGTTGCGCTCCATGGCGGTCTGCACCAGCGTGCACAGGTGGTTGAGGTTCACCACGTCCTGGCCGACCAGGCGCGGGGCGATGAAGTGGCGGATCGCCTCGATGATCGAGCCGTGCGTATCGCCGGTGATGACCGCGGTGGCCGGTGCTTCGCCGTAGCCGGTGTTGCCGGTGTCGGTGCGGATCAGCACCACCACGTCTTCCACGGTTTCCACCGTGCGCAGGGCGGTCTTGAACGGTGTTTTCAGCGGCACGCGCAGCATGCCCAGTTCGATGGCGGTGATCTTCATTCGGCAGTCTTCGCCCGCAGGCGCTGGATGTTGGTGATGCGGTCGATGTAGCGGACAGTATCGCTGGCCATCATCGGCTCCAGCGGGGTGACCGAGACACCATTGAGGTGGGCCTGCACGCGCGTGCCGTCGGCACCGGACCAGCTGCCGCCGGCCGTATCGTGGATGACCCAGGTGCGGCCGTCGACGTGGCCGATGGCCATCATCACGTGGCCGGGGATGTAGACCAGGTCGCCCACCTGCAGCGCGCTCACGGCGCGGTCGCGCGCGGCCTTGCCGGCCTTTTCGGTGAACGGCAGGCGGTCCAGCGCCGGGCTGACGGCCTGGGCACTGGTATTGCGCGGCAGCAGCACGCCGAAGCTGCGGTAGATCTCGGACACGAACCCGCTGCAGTCGCGGGTGTCGTAGTCGTGGCCCCAGCCGTAGCGTTCGCCGAGGAACTTGAAGGCCTGCTGCAGCAGCAGGCGCGGGGTCAGCGCCAGGTACTCGCCGGCAGTGTCCTGCGAACGCGGCAGCAGCGCGGGCACCAGCTTCAGCTGGCCATCGGCCTCGCGTACCGGCAGCTGCACCACCCAGGCGGCATGTGCCTGCTGGCCGTTGACCGGGGTGGCGGCGGGCCAGTCGGCCAGCACCGGCAGGCGCACGCCCATGTCCAGCTGCAGGCGCGACACGCGCGGCTCCTCCGGAGTGAACGCGGTGTGCGCCACTGCGCCGGTCACGATGCGGTAGGGACCCTGCGCGCCGTAGCCGAGCACGCTGGCTTTCTCGCCGGTGGCTACCGACTCGGCTTCGATCCACGCGCTGTAGCGTTCGCTGTGCACGAACAGCCAGCGGCCATCGGCGCTGCGGTGGACCACGGCCACCTTGTCACCGGGGAACAGCGCCGATTCCTGGAAGCGGTCGATATCGGTATCACCCGCAGTACTGAAGACGCGCTGGCGGGTCGGGAAGGTGCGCAATGCCGCGCGCTTCACCACCAGGCCGTACTGCGGCGCTACCTGTGCGGCGATGGCCGCCACGCCGAGGTTGGCCTCGATCGACGCGCGCAGCGCTGCCGCGATGGGCTGGCCCTGGTCGTCGTACAGGGGCCGCGTCGGCCAGGCCGACAGCGCGCTGATGCTGGCGCGCACCTGCGCGGCGGTCAGCTGCGCGGGCAGGGCGGCGATGTCCTGGATGTGCGCGTCCTGGCTGCGCATGCGCGCGTTCTGCGCATTGATCTGCGTGCGGTCGAGGATCGGGGTATCGGCGTTGTCCAGCCGCGCGGCCCAGTACTGCGGGGTCAGGTAGGCCTCGTGCAGGCCGATCACATACGGCAGCGGCGCGCCGGGATCCGGTGCGCGGGGTGCCTGCGCAAAGGCCGGTGCGGCCAGCAGGCACAGGGCCAGGGTGAAGCGGCGCGGCCAGTGCCGGGGTGCAGCGATCGATCGATTCATGCGCAACGCTCCCTATCGAATCCATTGGAACATGTGGCGGGCGTCCCGCGCCGGCTTCTACGGCGTCGCCGGTGCCTGCTGGGCGATCTGCGCATCCAGTGCAGCGCGGTCGGCCCAGACCGTGCCGCAGTGGCCGCAGCCCCAGATCGGTGGGCGCAGGGTTTCAACATGACTGACCAGGCCATCGCAGCCGGGTTCCGGGCAGGGGATGGCCGGTGTCGCGTCGGCTGTACTGGCCGGCGGGCGCTCACCGGTCTGCGGATCGAAATCGCCATGGCTGCCGCAGCGGGTGCATTCGATCATCACCAGGCGCATGCCTTTGGCGCGGGACTGCTGCAGCAACGCAAGGCCTGCGGCATCCGGTACGAACGTCGCGCTGCACTGGGGGCAACGCAGGTTAGTCTGTTCCATCCCGCACGGGCTCCGGTTGTTGGCGGACTGCTTTGGAATATTTATTCCTTTCATCCACGAAAGCAAGAATAAATAATTGACCCTCTATCCGGCCCGTGTTACACAGCCGTTACCACCCGCGCTGGGGAAGTGTCGCTGTGGATCCCGCCGTTCGCAAACCGCGTCTGCCTGCCGCCGCCGGCCTGTGTGCCGCGCTGCTGCTGTGGCCGTGGGTGGCAGGCGCACAGGAGGCCGGGAGACAGGCAGCGGGCGAAACGCGACTGGTCGATCTGGTCGACAGTGGCCACTTCGCGGACGCTGAAGATCTGCTGGCGCGCGGCGACCTGCCCGCCACGGCGGCCTACCAGCGCGAACGCATGCGCCGCATCCGCCTGGACTTCAGCCTGGACGAAGCCGCAGCGAAAACCGCCGTACGCCGCTGGATTCCCGACCTGAGCGATGCCGAGTTCGCGCGCTGGGATCAGCTGGGCCTGATCGAGCATCTGGATATCGACGGCACCCGCTGGTACTTCAAGCGTGCGCCGTCCAACCTGTTCCTGCTCAGCGATGAAGCGCGCGCCCGCCGCCGCGCCGATGCGCCGATGCCAGCGCCGGGCCCGAACGAAGTGCTCAACGCGCACCACGCGCGCGTGGTTGCGGCCGCCGCGCAGCAGGGCCAGGCCTCGGTGCTGCCGCAGCGCATTGCCTTTACCCAGTCGCTCACGGTGAAGGCCGATGCAGTGCCGGCCGGTGAAACCATCCGCGCGTGGATTCCGTACCCGCGCGAAATTCCCGGCCAGCAGGAACGCGTGCAATGGCTGGGCAGCACGCCGGGCAAGGCGCGCGTGGCCCCGGCCAGCACCCTGCAGCGCACCGCCAATATGGAAGCCCGGGCGGTGGCGGGGCAGCCAACACACTTCGAGGTGCGTTACGCGGTCACCCTCTACGCGCGGCATACCTCGATCGATCCAGCCAAGGTGCAGCCCACGCCGGCCGACCCGGCGCTGCAACCGTTCCTCGCCGAGCAGCTGCCGCATGTGCGCTTCACCCCGGCACTCAAGCTGTTTTCCGAGCAGGTGCTGCAGGGCGAGACGCGCCCGTATGAAGTGGTGCGCAGGCTGTACGCCGCGGTCGACAGCATCCCGTGGGCGGGTGCCCGCGAATACTCCACTCTCAGCAACCTCAGCGATCATGCCCTGCGCGCCGGCCATGCCGACTGCGGGCAGCAGACCCTGCTGCTGATCGCGCTGCTGCGCATGAACGGCATTCCCGCACGCTGGCAGTCGGGCATGGTGTTCTCCGACGACGGCAGCGGCTACAACAACCTGCACGATTGGGGGGCGGTCTACCTGGCGCCGTATGGATGGCTGCCGATGGACGTGACCACCGGCGCGCTGGCGAGCGAAACGCCGGCGCTGCGCGACTTCTACCTGGGTGGCCTCGATGGCTACCGCATCGCCTTCAACGATGATTTCGGCCAGCCGTTCGTGCCGGCCAAACAGCATTACCGCTCGGAAACGGTCGACTCGCAGCGCGGCGAGGCCGAGTGGGCGGGCGGCAATCTGTACTTCGACCAATGGGGCTATGACCTCCAGTGGCGGGTACTGCCGGCCGGGCAACGCTAGCGCGATACCTCCACCACCACACCATTCAATTCTTGCAGGAGAGAGCAGGGGATGAAGGCTTACAGCATCAAGCGGGCGGCGTTGTGCGTCGCCCTCGGGGCGTGTCTGGGCATCATGCTGCCCGGCATGGCGATGGCGCAGAACGTGAGCGGCGCAGTGGCCGGCCGGGCGACGGCCGGTGACCAGGTCACCGTGGTCAGCAGCAGCACCGGGCTGACCCGCACCGTCACCGTCGGCGCCGATGGCAGCTACCGCCTTGGCCAGCTGCCGGTAGGCGACTACCAGCTGCAGCTCAGCCGCGAGGGCCAGAACCTGGGTGACCAGGTCGCCGTCAGCGTGGCGGTGGGCGGCACCACCACCGTCAACCTGGCCAGCGCCGGCGGCGTGACCAACCTCGATGCCCTGCAGGTGACCGGCACGCGCGTGGTCAACCGCGTGGACGTCTATTCCACCGAAACGTCGTTCAACATCAACCGCCAGGAAATCTCGCGGCTGCCGGTGGCGCAGGATCTGTCCGCCGTGGCGCTGATGGCGCCGGGCGTGGTGGGCGGAAACTCCTCGTTCGGCGGCCTGTCCTTTGCCGGTTCATCGGTGGCCGAGAACGCGGTGTTCATCAACGGCCTCAACGTCACCGACATGTACACCCGGCGCGGCTTCAGTACCGCGCCGTTTGCCTTCTTCAACGAATTCCAGGTCAAGACCGGGGGTTACTCGGTCGAGTTCGGCCGCTCCACCGGCGGCGTCATCAACGCGGTGACGCGCTCGGGCAGCAACGAATTCGAGGGCGGCGTGGAAGTGACCGTTGAGCCCAGCGCCGGGCGCTCCAGTGGACGCGACCACTTCCATCGCGACGGCACCGCCCATTCCTATGGCAGCCGTGACAACAACTCGTTCCTGAAGACCAATGTCTGGGGCTCGGGCCCGATCATCAAGGACACGCTGTTCCTGTTCGCCATGTACGAAGACCGCGACGACCGCGGCCACAACACCTCGTCCGATGGCAGCACCTGGTTCAAGAACAATTCCGGCAACGGCTTCTGGGGCACCAAGCTGGACTGGAACATCAACGACAACCACAGCCTGGCGCTGCTGGCGTTCTCCGATGAGGGCGATGTCACCAACGCGTCCTACGGCTACGACTGGGATGACGACCGGATCGGCGCCTGGGGCGGTGATTCCATCACCGAAACCGGCGGCCGCAACTGGTCGGCCACCTATACCGGCCACTTCGGGCAGAACTTCACCGCCCGCGCCATGGTCGGCCAGAACAACCAGCGCGCCTTCACCAACTCGTCGCTGGACCAGGCCTGCAGCCCGGTGTTCACCGACAGCACCTACGGCCCGCGCCTGGGCAAGCTGCAGGGCCTGCGTCCGGGCTGCCATCCCACCGGCACGGCCGTGGCCGAGCGCGATGACACCCGCGATGTGGCGCGCCTGGATTTCGAATGGCAGCTGGGCGACCACCTGCTGCGCTTCGGCCTCGACCGCGAGCTGATGACCACTGACCAGTCCACCCGCTACCCCGGGCCGAGTGCGCTGAGCTACACCGCCTATGTGGCGCGGCCCGGCGATGAAGTGTGGGACGGTGCCAACGCCTTTGTGCCGGCCGGCGTCACCGAGATGCTGCGTGCGCGCAACCGCCAGTCGGGCGGGAAGTTCGAGACCGAGGCCAACGCCTTCTACCTGGAAGACATCTGGAACATCACCCCGAACCTGATGCTCAACCTGGGCATCCGCTGGGACCGTTTCGAGAACCGCACCGCCGAGGGCAAGGCGTTCATCAAGATGGACGACCTGTTCGCCCCGCGCCTGGGCTTCTCGTGGGACATGCGCGGCGATGGCAGCACCAAGCTGTTCGGCAACGCGGGCCGCTACTACCTGCCGGTCACCAACAACATCAACGTCAACTTCGCCGGTGGCCTCACCGACGAGTACAGCTACTACGTGCTGGAAGGCTGGGAGCAGAAGACCTCGCCGACCGGTTCGGCGTACATGGCACCGATCATCGGCGCGCAGATCGGGCCGACCGACACCCGCATGAATACCGGTGGCGCCGACCTGCGGCAGAGCGTGGACCGCGACCTGAAGGCGGTCTACCAGGACGAGTACATCCTTGGCTTCCAGAGCATGATCAACGCCGCCTGGTCGTGGGGCGTCAACGCTACCTACCGGCGCATGACCCGCGCGCTGGATGACATCCGCATCAACTACACCCCGTGCGGCCCAACGCCGAGCACGCTGTGGCCGATCGGCAACCCCGGCGAGAGCCTGACCCTGTGGGGCGACCAGAGCATCGGCTGCGCCACCGAAGGCTGGATCACCATCGACACCGCCAACAGCGGCTACCGCAAGGGCGGCAGCGGCGAGGTCATCGGCTATTCCAAGCCCAAGCGCACCTACAAGGGCCTGGAATTCCAGATTGATCGCGCCTGGGACGAGAAGTGGATGCTCAACGCCTCCTACCTGTGGTCGCGCAGCGATGGCAACTTCGAAGGCCCGGTGAACTCCGATACCAACTACGGCGACACCGGCATGGTGCAGTACTGGGACCACCCGGCCACCAATGAGCGCTATGGCGTGCTGTTCAACGACTTCCGCCACCAGATCAAGCTGCGCGCGGCCTATGCGCTGAACAAGCAGTGGTCGTTCGGCACCACGCTGCAGGTGCAGTCCGGTGGCCCGATCACCGCCTATGGCGTGATGTGGCCGAACGACACCATCGCCGGCGGCAGCACCTCCAGCGAAGGCAGTGGCGGCGGCACCGGCTGGCTGTGCGTGGCCAACTGCTCCGGGCCGTACGACCAGCGCCAGTTCGAGTACAGCCCGCGCGGCGCGTTCGGTCGCCTGCCGTGGACCTGGACGATGGGGGCCAACGTGACCTGGCGCCTGCCGGTGGAGGGCATCGATCTCAGCGCCCGCCTGTCGGTGTACAACCTGACCAACAACCAGAAGACCATCAACGTGCACCAGCGCTATGAAGCGCAGCCGGGCCAGTACCGCGAAGCCACCTTCGCCACGGGCACCCGCTGGCAGGCGCCGCGCTACACGCAGCTGGTGGTGACGTGGAACTTCTGACCGGCAGCCCGGTAGAGTCGAGCTTGCTCGACTGCTCTTCGCGGGGCGCCGGCAGCCCGGTAGAGTCGAGCTTGCTCGACTGTTTTTCGCGGGTTGTTGGACGTCGCTCAGTCGAGCAAGCTCGACTCTACGTATGCATGACTGCGGCGATGGTGTTCCCGGCGGTGGCGGCGGAACCGGCGGCCACCGCCGCCCTCGATGCCGATGTCGCCGCCGTGGTCCAGCACGAGCATCTGCCCGGGCTGGCCATGGCCGTGGTCGAGCAGGGAAAGGTGGTCTACCAGCACGCCGAAGGCGCGCGCGGTGATGGCGGCCGCATCGACGAAGACACGCTGTTCAAGATCGCGTCCAACAGCAAGGCGATGACCGCCGCGCTGCTGGCGCGCCTGGTGGAGCAGGGCCGGCTGCGCTGGGATGACCCGGTGCGCAAGCACCTGCCCGGCTTCACCATGCATGACCCCTGGGTGGGCGAGCACATGCAGGTGCGTGACCTGCTCATCCACAACAGTGGCCTTGGCCTGGGCGCCGGCGACCTGATGCTGTGGCCCGAGCCCAACGCCTATACCCGCGCGGACATCATCGCCGGCCTGGCCCACCTGAAGCCGGTCAGCAGCTTCCGCAGCGGCTACGCCTACGACAACCTGATGTACGTGGTGGCCGGTGAAGTGGCGGCCGCCGCTGGCGGCAGACCCTATGACCAGTTGCTGCGCGAGCAGGTATTCGAACCGCTCGGCATGGACCGCTGCCAGGTGGGCGCGTGGTCGGTGAAGCGCGTGGGCAACGTCGCCCAGCCACATACCTGGCGCAAGGGCCGCAACGTGGTGATCAACGCCGATGGCGCGACCAGTCCCGACCTGACGTCGATGGCCGCCGGTGGCATCCGTTGCTCGCTGCGCGACATGACGCGCTGGATGCAGGTGCTGCTGGACCCCGCGCTGGTGCCCGGCTGGCTGGGCAGCGACCAGCGGCGCACGCTGTGGACCCTGCACATGCCGATGCCGCTGGGCGAGCGCCAGCGCCGCTGGGACAACGCGCACTTCATGGGTTACGGCTACGGCTGGCGTGTTTCGGACATGGACGGGCAGTGGAAGGTGGCGCACACCGGCACGCTGTCGGGCATGTATTCCTCGCTGGGCCTGCTGCCGGACCGCAGGGTGGGCGTGGTGATGCTGATGAACGGCGAGGGCGAGGATGCACGCACGGTGCTGATGCAGTCGGTGCTGAAGCGCTTCACCGCCCCTGCCGAGGGCCAGACGGCGCTGGGCTATCTGCAGGCGTTGGCCGATGAGCGAAGCCGGACCGATGTGATCGGCCACGTTGATGAGTATCTCGATCCGATCGCGCCCGCCGGTGCCGGCGCGCTGCAGGCGCAGCAGGGGCGCTACCGTGATCCCTGGCTGGGCGAGGCCACGCTGTGCCCGGTTGCGGGCACGCTGCGGTTCGAGGTGCTGCGCTCGCCGAAACTGGCTGCGACCGTGATGCAGCAAGGACGCCGGTGGCGGTTGCACTGGGATACGCTGGAGGCATCCGCGCAGGCATGGCTGCAGCCCGGTGACGGTGACCAGCCCACGCTGCAGCTGCGCGCCCTCGATCCGGACATCGACTTCAGTTATGACTTCCAGGACCTGCATTTCACTCGGATTGGCGATTGCCCTGGCGGGCAGCACGCACGCCGCTGAGCCACCACGCATCTCGCCGGCCACCGATGCGCTCAGCGCCGGGCTACTGGAGATCCGCACGCTGGCCCCGCAGATCGAGATGGACATCCGTTACGCCGGCCGCAACAACTTCACCGGCGCCCGCGTGCCGGGTTACGAGGCGCCCTCGTGTTACCTGCTGGACCCGGTGGCGAAGGCACTGGCCGCAGTGGAAGGTGACCTGCGCGCCGAGGGCTATGCGCTGCGCCTCTACGACTGCTATCGCCCGGTGCGTTCGGTGCAGGCTTTCATGGCCTGGGTGAAGGATCCGGATGAGCAGTCGCGCAAGGCGCTGCAGTACCCGGGCCTGGACAAGCCGCGGCTGCTGGTCGATGGCTACATCGCCGAGCGCTCGGGCCACAGCCGGGGCGCGACGGTGGACCTGGGGCTGCTGGATTGCCGGGCCGGTGCGTGCGTGGTGATGGACATGGGCACGGATTTCGATTTCTTCGGCGTGCGCGCGCATACCGACGCGGCGGGGCTGACGGCGGCGCAGCGCGGGAACCGGCAGCGGTTGCTGCGGGCGATGGCGCGGCGAGGGTTTGCCAACTACCCGCAGGAGTGGTGGCACTACACGCTGCAGCCGGAACCGGATGCCGGCACCGCGTACGATTTTCCCGTGAGGTGATGTTTTTTTTGCAGGGCTTGCAGCCCTGCACCTGCGGTAGTGCCGGCCGCTGGCAAGCAACCTCAACTTCAAAAGCCTGCATTCCGTGGGATGGCGGGGTGGGTCCGGTTGAGGGGGACGCCGTAAAACCCACCCCGCCTTCGACAGTTTGTCGCGACCTGTCGGAATGGCGTTCTGCTCTGGTGGGTGTCCTGCTGCTGATGGTGGGTGCCGACCGTTGGTCGGCACGGGATCCGATCTCATTCTGAAAATCGATATCTGACAGATGTGCCGACCAACGGTCGGCACCCACCAACAGCCGCGCCCCAGTAGATCCACGCCATGCGTGGATGAATTCATTCGATATCTGACAGATGTGCCGACCAACGGTCGGCACCCACCCACAGTGCCCCGCCATCCCACGGAATGTCAGCTTTTTGCTGTTGCTTCGGCTCTGGCTTCTGCAGGTGCAGGGCTGCAAGCCCTGCCGATACCCTTACACTCACTACCGCCTCCCAACTGCCCACCCGCATGAACCTTCCGCTGCACTTCGGCCTGCTCGGCTCGCTCGAAGCCGGTGCCATCGCCCTGCTGGTCGGGCTGCTGGTGTACTTCCTCTGGCATCACCTGTGCCGCGTGTTCCGCTGGTCCATGGGCCATGCCATCGGCTGGGCCTGCGTGTTCGCGGTGGCCATCTCCGCCGGCATCGACATGTGGAAGCTGTTCTACATGGGCATCGTGCGGCTGGAATCACCGCTGTATGCGCGCATCTTCCTCTCCACCATCCACGACCCCAACGAACTGGGCAGCCGCGTGGTGCTGGAAATCGCTGGCGCGCTCTCCGGTGTTGCATTGGGATGGCTCTTGTTCAGTTCGCGGTCATCTGCGCAGAACGTCGATTGACGCAGGTTTTTCGTTGCGTGCCGGTTAAATCCGGCCGCGCTGAATGTGCACCTTATGGACCGCTCACTTCGCCCTAACCACCGCGCTAAACCATGCGCCGTGGCGAGTGGTTAATGGGGTGTATGCACGCCGGTTGCAGCCCAAAATCGATTCAGAAACGCGGTGGCAGGGTAGGTGCCGTGCGGAGACAACACCCCGCGCTCCACCACCCAAAGGAGATCCACCTGATGACTATTCGCAACCGCAAGCCCCTGCTCGCCCTGATCGTTGCCGCCGGTAGTGTGCTGGCCGTCCCGGCCATGGCGCAGACCGCCCAGCAGCAGGCAGCCCAGGCACAGAATCAGGCGGCGCAGGCCCAGCAGTCGGCAGCCCAGGCGGGCCAGGCAGCTGACCAGGCCTCCAGTGCGGCTGCATCGGCGCAGGCACAGGCCAGTGGCGGCGGCCAGACGTGGGCCAGCATCGATACCGATGGCAACGGCACCATCAGCAAGTCCGAGGCACAGGTGAACGCGGGCCTGGCCCAGGTGTTCGACCAGGCCGACACCAACAAGGACGGCGAACTGAGCGCCGACGAGTACAAGGCGTTCGTGGCCGCCCAGCAGGCGGGTGCCGGTGCCGGCGGTGGCAACTGATCGCCGCCTGACCAGAACCGTTTGAACGGATCCGGTTGCGTTCGGGGCAACCGGTGCATGGGGCCCGGGCGGCGTTGGCCGCCCGGGTTTTTGTTGCCTTCGCCAGCGCTGTATCCTTGTCGCATGAACGCCTCCACGCCTGCGCGCTCGCGCGCCATCGGCCTGGTCGGTTTTGACGGTGACGACACGCTGTGGAAGAGCGAGGACTACTACCGCAAGGCCGAGCAGGAATACCTGGACCTGCTGTCGCGCTACGTCGACGTGCACGACACCCAGACCGCCCGCCACCTGCTGGAAGTGCAGCAGCGCAACCTGGCCGTGTTCGGCTATGGGGTGAAGGGCATGGTCCTGTCGATGATCGAAGCGGCCATCGACATCACCGGCCAGCGCATCGACGCCAAGGACATCCAGCGCATGCTGGACATCGGCCATGACACCCTGCGCCACCCGGTCGAGCTGATCGAGGGCGTGCGCGAATCGGTGGCGGCCATCGCCGAGCAGTACCCGGTGGTGCTGATCACCAAGGGCGATCTGTTCCACCAGGAAGCCAAGATCAACGTGGCCAACCTGCGCGAGCTGTTCCCGCGCATCGAGATCGTCTCGGAAAAGGACCCGGAAACCTACGCCCGCGTGCTGGCCGAATTCGATCTGCCGATGCAGCAGTTCGTGATGGTCGGCAACTCGCTGCGCTCGGATATCGAGCCGGTGGTCACCCTCGGCGGCTGGGGCATCCACACCCCGTACGCGGTCACCTGGGCGCATGAAACCCAGCATGGCGTGGCCGACGACGAACCGCGCATGGTCACCGCCGATACCGCCTGGGATTGGCCGGCCGCGTTGGCCGCGATCGAGGCCAAGGCCGCTGCAGCGGCCTGACAGGGCCCGGCGGCTGCGGCAGAATCGGGGCATGAAGCGCTTTCCGACCCTGCTGCTGTCGCTCCTGTTGCTGGCGCCAGCCACCGTGCTGGCCCAGCAGACCGCCGAACGTTCGGCGGCCTACACGGTGGAAACCGGTGACCGTTGGCTGGATGCCCAGCTGCAGGACATCAACCACTACGCCGAGCGTTACCCCGATGCCTTCCTCGATGAGGTATCGCGCTACGCCAACGTGCCGCGCGGTTATGTCAGCGCGCTGTTCACCACCCACGGCTGGCAGGCCGGCGATATCTACTTCGCCTGCTTCTGGGCCAAGGCCAGCGGCCAGACCTGCCGCGACAGCGTGCGTGCCTTCAGCCAGAACCCGGAAGGGGGCTGGGAGGCGGTGGTCACGCGGATGCCGGTGAAGCCGGACAATTTGCATGTCCGCGCGGTGCGCCACGCCATCGTGGCCAGCTACGAGCACTGGGACCGGCCGATCACCCTCGATGCCACTTTGAAGCGCCAGCTCAAGCGGTAGCGCCGGGCCATGCCCGGCGAGCGCGACGCGCGGCCCCGGAGTCCGGGGGGGGGGGGCCGGGGGGGGCCGGGGGGTTGGCGCCCGGCGGCCGCCCCCGGGGGCCGCCCCCCCCCCCGCGGGCCGCCCCCGGCCGCTACCGATGGTGTTCCCGGCGAGCGGCGGCGACAATACGGCCCTTGCCGTTCCCCGTTCCCGCATTCGAGTGACTGATGAGCGCCTCTTTCGTTTCGCCTGATGTGATACGCCGCCTGTTCGCCCAGGCCATGTCCCGCATGTACCGCACCGAAGTGCCGCTGTACGGCACGCTGGTGGAACTGGTGGAGCGGATCAACGCACAGGTGCTTGCCCAGGACCCGGCGCTGGCCGCGCAGCTGCAGCGCAACGATGAGCGCGCACGCCTGGACGAAGAGCGCCACGGCGCGATCCGCGTCGGCACCGCGCAGGAGCTGGCCACGCTGCGCCGCCTGTTCGCGGTGATGGGCATGTTCCCGGTCGCCTACTACGACCTGTCGGTGGCGGGCGTGCCGGTGCATTCCACGGCCTTCCGCCCGCTCACCGGCGCGGCGCTGGCGCAGAACCCGTTCCGCGTGTTCACCTCGCTGCTGCGGCTGGAGCTGATCGAGGACGAAACCCTGCGCGCCGAGTCCGCGCGCATCCTCGAACGCCGCCGCATCTTCACCGAGGGCGCGCTGGCGCTGATCGACCAGGCCGAGCGTGCGGGTGGCCTGTCGCAGGCCGATGCCGAGCGCTTCGTTGCCGAGGCACTGGAAACCTTCCGCTGGCATGGTGATGCCACGGTCGACCTGCCCACCTACCACGCGCTGCACGATGCGCACCGGCTGGTGGCCGACGTGGTCAGCTTCCGTGGCCCGCACATCAACCACCTCACCCCGCGCACGCTGGATATCGATGCCGCTCAGGCGGCGATGATCGAGCACGGCATGGCGGCCAAAGCGGTCATCGAAGGCCCGCCGCGCCGCGCCTGCCCGATCCTGCTGCGGCAGACCAGCTTCAAGGCGCTGGAAGAGGCCGTGCATTTCCCGGGCGGTGAAGGCGGCGCTGCCGGCACGCATACCGCGCGCTTCGGCGAGATCGAGCAGCGTGGCCTGGCCCTGACCCCGAAGGGCCGCGCGCTGTACGACCAGCTGTTGTCGCAGGCCCGCGATGCCGGCGGCGAAGGCAGCACCGGCGGTGATTACGGCCAGCGCCTGCAGGCGGTGTTCGCCAGCTTCCCCGATGACCACGACACCCTGCGCCAGGAAGGGCTGGGCTATTACCGTTACCAGCTGACCGAGGCCGGCCGCGCCGCGCCGGAACGCGTGGCCGATCTGCCGGCCGAAGTGCTGGTGGCCGCCGGCCTGGCCACGGCCGATCCGATCGTCTACGAGGATTTCCTGCCGGTCAGCGCCGCGGGCATCTTCCAGTCCAACCTGGGCGGCGAAGAGCAGCGTGCCTATGCCGCGCACGCCAACCGCGAAGCGTTCGAGCAGGCGATGGGCGTGGCGGTGAACGACGAGTTCGAGATCTACGAGCGGCTGCAGGCCGAATCGCTGGCGGCGCTGCGTATCGCGTGATCCATACCGTGTGGAGCCGAGCATGGGCTCGGCTCTACAACCTGTAGAGCCGAGCCCATGCTCGGCTCCCCGGAACCGGGTCTCAGCCCTTCATCGTGCCGGTATCCAGCCAACGCTGGTGCCACGACAGCGCTTCGGGCAGCAGGTGCGGGGTGTGCTTGCCGTAGCTTTCGCGGCTGGCACGGTCGAAGTAATCCTGCAGCTGCGGGCGGAAATCCGGGTGCGCGCAGTTGTCGATCAGCACCTGCGCACGCTTGCGCGGGGTCAGCCCACGCAGGTCGGCCAGGCCCTGTTCGGTCACGATCACCGACACGTCGTGCTCGGTGTGATCGACATGGCTCACCATCGGCGTAATCGCCGAAATCGTGCCGTTCTTCGCCGTGGACGGGCTGAGGAAGGCCGACAGGAAACCATTGCGGGCGAAGTCACCCGAACCGCCGATGCCGTTCATGATCCGCGTGCCCATCACGTGCGTCGAATTGACGTTGCCGTAGATGTCCACCTCGATCATGCCGTTCATGCCGATGCAGCCCAGGCGGCGCACCAGTTCCGGGTGGTTGGAGATTTCCTGCGTGCGCATGATGATGCGTTCGCGGTAGAAATCGATGTGCTCCTTGAACGTCTCGTTGGCCTGCGGGCTCAGCGCGAAGCCGGTGCACGAGGCATAGCTCAGCACGCCGTCGCGCAGCAGGTCGAGCATGCCGTCCTGGATGACTTCGGTGAACGCGGCCAGATCGCGGAAACCGCTCTTGGCCAGGCCCGCCAGCACCGCGTTGGGAATATTGCCCACGCCCGACTGCAGCGGCAGCAGGTTCGGCGGCAGGCGGCCCTTCTTCACCTCGTGCTTGAGGAACTCGATCAGGTGCGAGGCGATCTGCTCGCTGGTCGCATCGATGGGGCTGAAGGGGCTGTTGCGGTCCGGGCCGTTGGTGCGCACCACCGCCACGATCTTGTCCGGGTCGCAGCGCAGCGCGGTATCGCCGATGCGGTCGTTGGCGTTCACCAGCGGAATCGGCTTGCGGTGCGGCGGCAGCGCGGTGCCGTAGTAGATGTCATGCATGCCGTCGACGCCGGCCGGCTGCCATTCGTTGACCTCGACGATCACCTTCTTGGCCAGGTCCAGCCAGGTCTTGTTGTTGCCCACCGAAGTGGAGGGCACCAGCGAACCGTCCTCGCGGATGGCCGAGACTTCGATCACCGCGGTATCGATCTCGCCGTAGAAGCCGAACCAGACGTGCTGGGCGACGTGGCTGAGGTGGATGTCGATGTAATCCAGCTTGCCCTCGTTGATGCGGTTGCGCGCATCCGGGTCGCTCTGGAACGGCATGCGCATGGCGATGCCATCGGCCTTGGCCAGCGCACCATCGAGTTCCGGCGCGGTGGAAGCGCCGGTCATCAGCTTGATCTGGAAGGGCAGGCCCTGGGCGTGCACCGTCTCGATGCGGCGCGCCAGTTCCACGGGAACGGCCTTGGGGTAGCCGGAACCAGTGAAGCCACTCATGGCGACGGTTTCACCGGGCTGGATCAGCGCGGCTGCGGCCTCGGCGGAGACCACGCGGTCACGGAGACGCGCGTTGGCGATGCGATCAACAGACATGACGACACGTGTTTCAGGGGGGATTCCCGATTATCGGCCATCCCCCGGCGTACGGGGCGTTCTACCTTCGTGGAATGGCTTTTCCGGGCTGCGGGCTACCATACCCACCAGTTCTGTTTTGCAGTGCAGCGTGCAATGTCCTTCCGCAGCCCGCAGGATGGCCCTGCATCCCGACGTGGGGGAGGGAGCAGAGCCCGCTGGCAGTTCGCTGCAAGCGGGCTTTTTTATAGCCTGATGCCCAAACTGAATACGGGCATGCTCTATCGGTAGTGCCGGCCGCTGGCCGGCAACCCGCAACCGGCAACCTGCGCACCCCTGCCGGCCAGCGGCCGGCACTACCGGGTCCGTTGCGCCCCAGCCGGGTCGATACAATCGACCCATGACCCTCGCCCCCGCTGAATTGCCCGCCACCCTGCAGCCCCTGGTCGACCGCGCCCTGGCGCGCCTGGCCCACGTCCTGCCCGGGCCCATCCCCGCCGAGCTGCAGCCGCCACTGGCGCGCCTGGCGGTGGCCAGCGACTTCGCCCTGGACACCCTCGTGCGCCAGCCGGCGCTGCTGGCCCACCTGGCGCAGCCGGGCTGCCCGCCGCTGCCGGCGCCGGTGCTCGACCCGCAGCAGCCCAGCGACTGGCCGGCGCAGCTGCGGCGCTGGCGTGCGGCCATGTCCACCCGCCTGGTCTGGCGCGATCTGGCCGGCCTGGATGACGTGCCGCAGACCCTGGCCGGCGCCACCACTCTGGCCGAGGACTGCCTGCGCCTGGCGCTGGAGGCCCTGCAGCAGGAATTCGCCCAGCGCCACGGGGTCATCCGCGATGACCACGGCCAGCCCATGCAGCTGGTGGTGTTCGGGCTGGGCAAGCTGGGCGGTGGCGAGCTCAACTTCAGTTCCGATATCGACCTGGTCTACGCCTACCCGCAGGGTGGTGAATCCGACGGCCCGCGCCCGCTGGCCGCCGAGGAATACTTCGCCCGCCTCGGCCAGCGCCTGGCCAAGCTGCTGGACGACACCACCGTCGATGGCTTCAGCCACCGCGTCGACCTGCGCCTGCGCCCGTTCGGCAGTGCCGGCCGTGTCGCGCTGTCGTTCGCGGCGATGGACCAGTACTTCCAGCGCGAGGGCCGCGACTGGGAACGCTATGCCTGGCTGAAGGCGCGCGCGGTGGCCGGTGATATCGCCGCCGGCGAAGCGTGGCTGCAGACCCTGCGCCCGTTCGTTTACCGCCGCTACCTGGATTTCACCGCGCTCGACGGCCTGCGCGAGATGAAGGCGGCGATCACCGCCGAGGTCGCCCGCCGCGAACTGCACGAAGACATCAAGCGCGGCGCCGGCGGCATCCGCGAGATCGAATTCCTCTGCCAGGCCCTGCAGCTGATCCGCGCCGGGCGCGAGCCGGTGCTGCGCGAGCGCCGCCTGCTGGTGGCCCTGCAGGCGCTGGTCAACGCCGGCCAGATTGCAGCGGACGATGGTGCCGCGCTGCGCGAGGCCTACCTGTTCCTGCGCCGCCTGGAAAACCGCCTGCAGATGCTGCGCGACGCGCAGACCCACGTGCTGCCCAGCGACCCGCTGGACCGCCAGCGCATCGCCCTCGGCCTGGGCTATGGCGATTGGGATGAACTGCGCGCGGCCCTGGCCGTGCAGCAGCAGCGGGTCAGCACCGAATTCGCCGCGCTGCTGGCCCCGCGCAAGGGCCAGGCCGCCCCCGATGCGCTGGCCAGCTACTGGCGCAGCCTGCCCGACGGCAGCAACGCCGAACTGCTGGCCGAAGCCGGTTTCCTCGATGCCAACGGCGCCGACCAGTCGCTGCGTGATTTCGCCCAGGGCACCGGCGTGAAGTCACTGTCCGATGCCGCGCGCGCGCGCCTGGATCGCGTGCTGCCGGCGCTGCTGCATGCGGCCACGCGCTCGCCGCAGCCCGATGCCGCACTCAAGCGCGTGCTGGGCCTGTTGCAGGCCGTGCTGCGCCGAACCAGCTACCTGGCGCTGCTGGATGAGCAACCCAGCGCCCTGGCGCGGCTGGTGGACGTGCTGGCGCGCAGCGCGCTGCTGGCCGAACGCCTGGCGGCGTACCCCCTGCTGCTGGACGAACTGCTGGACGTGCGCGTGTCCGGGCCGATGCCCGACTTCGCCGGCATGCTGGCCGAATGCCAGCAGGTGCTGCCGGTGGAGGATCCCGAATCGCAGCTGCGCTGGCTCAATGAAACGCGGCTTGCCCTCAGCTTCCGCATGGCGATGGCCACGCTGGATGGTCGCCAGGGCGCGGTGGAAAGCACCCGCCAGCTGGCCGAGCTGGCGCAGGCGGTGGTCATCACCGTGCTCAAGCTGGCCGAGGCGGACATGCAGGCCGCGCACGGTGCCGTGCCGGGCGGGCGCTTCGCGATCATCGGCTACGGCAGCCTGGGTGGGCTGGAGCTGGGCTTCGGTTCTGATCTGGACCTGGTGTTCCTGCACGACCATCCGGCCGGCGTGGAAGCCAGCGATGGCGCCCGCCCGCTGGAGCCGGGCCGCTGGTACGCGCGCCTGGCGCAGAAGGTGATGGCCCTGCTGGGCGCGGTCACCGCCGCCGGCCGCCTGTACGACATCGACGTGCGCCTGCGCCCGGATGGCGGCAAGGGATCGCTGGTGTCCTCGCTGGCCAGCTACACCGACTACCAGCGCGAGCGCGCCTGGACCTGGGAACACCAGGCCCTGGTGCGCGCGCGCGGCGTGGCCGGCGATGCCAGCCTGCTGGCCGATTTCGAACAGGTGCGCGCACAGACGCTGGGCCGCGAACGCGACCACGCCACGCTGTATGCCGACGTACTGAAGATGCGCGGGCGCATGCGCACCGAACTGGACCGCAGCGATGCCGCGCGCCTGGACCTGAAGCAGGGCGCCGGTGGCGTGGTGGATCTGGAATTCCTGTTGCAGACTGGCGTGCTGGCACGCAGTGCGCAGGTGGCGGCGCTGCTGGAGCCGCGCGACACGCCGTCGTTGATCGACGCACTGGCGGTGGCAGGATTCCTGCCCGAAGACACCGCACGTGCGCTGCAGGGCGCGCACGCCACCCTGCTGGATGTCGGCCTGGCCTGCACGCTGGACCGGCGCCCGCGGCTGGCAGCCACAACGCCTGCGATTGAAGACGCGTGTGCAGCGATCAGTGCCGCCTGCGTGGCGGCAGAGCTGCCGTTCGGCTGACCCGCTTTGGAGTGTGGGGGGCCCGGGGGGGGGCCACACCCAACCGCGCCGGGACACCGCAACAA
>NZ_JACVTT010000053.1:0-32548 GCF_016624665.1 Stenotrophomonas sp. S39
GCCCCGACTGCCGAAAAGGCCCCCGCCGCCCCCGTGAACGCCGAAAACCGCAGCCACGACGAAAGCTCGTACGCCGAGCCGGACAAGGTCGTCATCAAGGACATCGCGCTGGATCTGAAGCTGGACTTCGACCAGAAGCAGATCGGCGGCACCGCCACCTACACCCTGGAATGGAAGCAGAAGGACGCCCAGCAGCTGGTGCTCGACACCCGCGAGCTGAACGTGTCCAAGGTCGAGGCCATCGCCGCCGACGGCGCGCGCAGCCCGCTGAAGTTCGAACTGGCGCCGGTCGACAAGGTCTTCGGCAGCAAGCTGACCATCGAAGCGCCGGAACAGCCGGCCAAGGTGGAAGTGAGCTACCACACCGCACCGACCGCCTCGGGCCTGCAGTGGCTGGAGCCGTCGATGACCGAGGGCAAGAAGCTGCCCTTCATGTTCAGCCAGTCGCAGGCCATCCACGCCCGTTCCTGGGTGCCGCTGCAGGACACCCCGAGCGTGCGCTTCACCTACAGCGCGCACGTGACCTCGCGCCCGGACGTGATGGTGCTGATGAGCGCCGACAACGACCCGAAGGCCGCGCGTGATGGTGATTACACCTTCAAGATGCCGCAGCCGATCCCGTCCTACCTGCTGGCCATCGCCGCTGGTGACCTGGTGTTCGAGCCGATTTCCGGTCGCTCCGGCGTCTGGGCCGAGCCGACCATGGTCAACAAGGCCGCCAAGGAATTCGAAGACACCGAGAAGATGATCGGTGCCGCCGAGAAGCTGTACGGCGAATACCGCTGGGGCCGCTACGACATGCTGGTGCTGCCGCCGTCGTTCCCGTTCGGCGGCATGGAAAACCCGCGCCTGACCTTCGCCACCCCGACCGTGATCGTCGGCGACAAGTCGCTGGTCTCGCTGGTCGCCCACGAACTGGCGCACAGCTGGTCGGGCAACCTGGTGACCAACGCCAGCTGGAAGGACATCTGGCTCAATGAAGGCTTCACCACCTACGTCCAGGGCCGCATCACCGAAGCCCTGTACGGCAAGGAGATGGCCGAGATGGAGAAGCAGATCGACCAGACCGACCTGCTGGCCGAAGTAAAAGACATGAGCCCGGCCGACCAGGCCCTGGCCCTGCCGCCGCTGAACGAGCGTGACCCCGACGAAGCCCTGAGCCAGGTCGCCTACGTCAAGGGTTCGTGGTTCCTGGAGTTCCTGGAACAGCGCTTCGGTCGCGAAACCTTCGACCCGTTCCTGCGTGGCTGGTTCGATGACCACGCTTTCCAGAGCGCCAACACCGACCAGTTCGTCGAGTATCTGAAGAAGAACCTGCTGCCGAAGAACCCCTCGGCGGTGAGCGAGGCCGAGCTGAAGGCATGGCTGGACGAGCCGGGCATCCCCTCGTTCGCCACCAAGGCACAGTCGCGCAACTTCAGCAGCGTCGATGCCGCGCGCATCGCGTTCTCCGGCGCCGGCAGCCTGCCGGGCAGCCAGGTCACCGCCGAGTGGGGCACCCAGGAATGGGTCCGCTTCATCGACGGCCTGGGCGCCACCCTGCCGCTGGACAAGCTGGCCACGCTGGACAAGGCGTACCACTTCACCGGCACCGCCAATGGCGAAATCGCCATGCGCTGGTACCCGCTGGCGATCCGCAGCGGCTACGAGCAGGCCAATGACGCCGCCGCGGCGTTCATCGAGCGCGTCGGCCGCCGCAAGCTGATCATGCCGATCTACGCCGAACTGGTGAAGACCCCGAAGGGTCTGGAGCTGGCCAAGCAGGCCTTCGAGAAGGCCAAGCCGGGCTACCACCCGATCACCACCGCCTCGGTCCAGGATCTGCTGGCCAAGGCTGAAGCCAAGTAACGGGTAGTGCCGGCCGCTGGCCGGCAACCAGGCACTGCGTCACCGGCAACGGCGGGGAAACCCGCCGTTGCTGTATCCGCCATCCGCCGCCGATAGAATCGGGGGGCACCCGCAAAGGACTTCCGCATGAAACGACTGATCCTGATCACCGCCTGTGCCCTGGCCCTGGCCGCCTGCAGCAACCCCGAGGAGGAGCGCAAGGCGCAGGAAGCCGCCGCTGCCGCCGCCCAGGCGCAGAAGGAAGCCAAGGCCGAGGACGTGGCCAAGCAGTACGACACGGCCGTGGCCGCGCAGGACTGGGAGCGTGCGCGCATCCACGGCGGCTCGCTGCTGGACCAGTACAAGGACACCGAAGCGGCCGAACGCATTGCCGCCGGCTTCGACGAAGTGAAGGCCAAGGCCGATGCCGCGCGCGACCTGCGCCGGCTGCAGGCGCTGTGGCAGTACAACGAGATTCCGGTCGGCACGAAGGGCAAGCAGGTCTCGGCCACCATCTACAGCAAGGAACGGGTGGACGTGGATGGCAGCGGCGCCAAGCCGGTGCAGCTGGTCTTCCGCGACCATCCCGAGTGGAAGCGCCACGCTTACCTGGTGCTGCAGGCCGGTGATTTCCGCTGCCCGCAGTGCACGGTGAAAGTGACCGTGCACGATGGCAAGCCGATCTCGATGGCGGCCTGGCGGCCGAAGACCGACGAGGCCATCGCCATGTTCATCACCGACCAGAAGGCGCTGTGGAAGCTGGCCCAGAAGGGCAAGTCGATCAGCATCGAGTTCCCGGTGAAGGCCGGCGGTACCCGCACCGCGGTGTTCGAGACCGGCGGCGTGGATACCAGCCGCATGCCGCAGTGGTGGAAGTGACGGCCACGGCGGTGGTGGCGCCGGCACTGTCGGCCGTGCGCCACTGGGTGTTCGACATGGATGGCACGCTGACCGTGGCCATGCATGATTTCGAGCGCATCAAGCGCGAACTGGGCATCCCGCCCAGCGCGGACATCCTCGTGCATCTGGCGGGCCTGCCGGGTGCGGAGGCGGCGCAGAAGCACGCCTGGCTGCTGGCCCACGAGCGTGGGCTGGCCGAGGACGCGCTGCCGGCCCCGGGCGCGGTCGAGCTGCTGCGCGCGCTGGCCGCGTCCGGTTGCCAGCTGGGCATCCTGACCCGCAACGACCATGCGTTGGCGAAGCTGACGCTGGGGGCGATCGGGGTAGGGGATCTGTTCGACGATGGCGGCATCATCGGCCGCGATGAGGCTGTGCCCAAGCCGTCGCCCGACGGTGTGCAGCAGCACCTGCGGCGCTGGGGTATCGGCGCCGACGCAGCGGTGATGGTGGGCGACCACGCCTACGACCTGGACTGCGGCCGCGCCGCCGGTGCGCGCACCGTGCTGGTCAACCTGCCTGAAAACCCCTGGCCGGGCCGCGCGGACTGGCATTTCGCCGATTGCCGCGCGCTATTGGCGGCCTGGCAGGCCGCATGACCGTGTAGAGCCGAGCCCATGCTCGGCTGCTCTGCGGTCAGGTCGCGCTGGCGCGCCAAAGCCGAGCATGGGCTCGGCTCTACAGACGGTTGTAGCGCCGGGCCATGCCCGGCGGTGTGGGTAGTGCCGGCCGCTGGCCGGCAGTGTCGACCAAGGTCGACACCTACCAGAGCAGTTCCCGATCGCGCATCGAGATGCGCGGGCCGTTCGGCTTACGCGCCGAGCGCGTAGCCAAATTGCTGCTTGAACTGATCGTGAAACTCTTCAAATGTGAAGCGCTGGTTCTGCGTGCCCGGGTGCTCGACCTTCAGCGCGCCCATCAGGTTGGCCATGCGGCCGATGGTCAGCCAGTCGTAGCCCTTCTCGATGCCGTAGATCAGGCCGGCGCGGAAGGCGTCGCCACAGCCGGTCGGGTCGACCACGCGGCGCTCGTGCGCCGGCGGGATGTCGTAGCTCTTTTCCGGGGTGTGGATGACCGCGCCCTTCGGGCCACGGGTGGTGATGTAGGCCTTCACCCGGCTCACGATCTGCTTCTCGTCCCAGCCGGTGCGTTCCTGCAGCAGGTTGGACTCGTAGTCGTTGACCACCACGTAATCGGCCTGCTCGATGAAATCGCGCAGCTCCGGGCCGTTGAACAGCGGCAGCGCCTGGCCCGGGTCGAAGATGAAGGGAATGCCGCATTCCAGGAACTCGGCCGCATTCTGGATCATGCCGTCACGGCCGTCCGGCGCAACGATGCCGAAAGTGACGCCCGGCACGTCCTTCACGTGGTTCTCGTGCGAACGCATCATCGCGCCCGGATGGAACGCGGTGATCTGGTTGTTGTCGTGGTCGGTGGTGATGAAGCACTGCGGGGTGAACATGTCTTCCAGCACGCGGACCTGGCTCAGGTCGATGTCCATGCGCTCGAAGTGCTCGCGGTACGGTGCGAAATCCTGGCCGACGGTGCCCATCGGGATCGGGCTGCCGCCCAGCAGCTTCAGGTTGTAGGCGATGTTGCCGGCGCAGCCGCCCAGTTCGCGGCGCATGCGCGGGACCAGGAAGGACACGTTCAGGATGTGCACCTTGTCCGGCAGGATGTGATTCTTGAACTGGTCCGGGAACACCATGATGGTGTCGAAGGCAAGAGAACCACAGATCAGAGCGGACATCGATGTAAGCCTATGCGGTGAATTTTGGGGTTGGCCAGCCGGCATCGGCCAGCAAGCAAATGGCGCCCTTGGGCGCCCGACGGCGCAAAGGTTACCTGCTGGTGCCGCTCAGGGCCAGAACCGGGTGATGCCCGATCAGGCCGAAACCCAGCCAAGTCGCGGGTTCAGCTAGTTTTTTCCTTGCTCGCCGGGAAGCGGGTTGCTAGGCTTGTCGGCCTCGAATTCTGCCCATTTTTTCGCCATCCCGCGGCGGGCACGACACCCCTCAGGACTCCTTCCTCAGATGTTCAAGAAACTCCGTGGCATGTTCTCCAACGACCTGTCCATCGACCTGGGCACGGCCAACACCCTTATTTACGTGCGTGGGCAGGGGATCGTGCTGAACGAGCCGTCGGTCGTGGCCGTGCGCCAGGACCGTGCCATCGGTGGCACCCGCTCGGTGGCAGCCGTAGGCGCCGAAGCCAAGCAGATGCTGGGCCGTACCCCGGGCCACATCACCACCATCCGCCCGATGAAGGACGGCGTCATCGCCGACTTCACCTACACCGAGGCGATGCTCAAGCACTTCATCAAGAAGGTGCACAAGTCCCGCGTGCTGCGCCCGAGCCCGCGCGTGCTGGTCTGCGTGCCGGCCGGTTCGACCCAGGTCGAGCGCCGTGCCATCCGTGAGTCGGCCGAGGAAGCCGGTGCCCGCGACGTGTTCCTGATCGAAGAGCCCATGGCCGCCGCGATCGGCGCAGGCATGCCGGTCACCGAGGCGCGCGGTTCGATGGTCATCGACATCGGCGGCGGCACCACCGAAGTGGCGGTGATCTCGCTGAACGGCATCGTCTATTCGGCATCGGTGCGCATCGGTGGTGACCGCTTCGACGAGTCGATCACCAACTACGTGCGCCGCAACCACGGCATGCTGATCGGTGAAGCCACCGCCGAGCGCATCAAGGTCGAGCTGGGCTGCGCCTACCCGCAGGCCGAGGTCATCGAGATGGAAATCTCCGGCCGCAACCTCGCCGAGGGCGTGCCGAAGATGATCAAGATCAGCTCCAACGAAGTGCTCGAGGCCCTGCACGAGCCGCTGTCGGGCATCGTCAGCGCGGTCAAGCTGGCCCTGGAACAGACCCCGCCGGAACTGTGCGCCGACGTCGCCGAGCGCGGCATCGTGCTGACCGGTGGTGGCGCCCTGCTGCGCGACCTGGACCGCCTGATCTCCGAGGAAACCGGCCTGCACGTGCAGGTGGCCGACGACCCGCTCACCTGCGTGGCCCGCGGTGGCGGTCGTGCGCTGGAACTGGTCGACATGCACGGCAACGAGTTCTTTGCGCCGGACTGAGGCCTGCCGCCTGGTCTTCCCTGCAGCGCCCTTCCGGGGTGTGGCCCGCTGCTGCGGGCCGGCACCGGCGGGGCGCCGCCGTGTTTCCCCTTCGCCCTCAGCTGATTGAACTGTTGCCGTGCCGCCTTACGCCGGTCCTCCCGTAGCCTCCCGATCCGGTGACGCCGCCAGTCCGTTGCGACTGCTCGCCTACCTGGCCATGGCCATCATCCTGATCGTGCTGGACGACCAGGCCGGTTGGCTGGCGCGCGTGCGCGCCCAGGCCGATACGCTGGTGCAGCCGGTGTGGGCGCTGGCCGGCCTGCCCGGCAAACTCAGCAACCAGGTGCGCGACAACGCGGCCAGCCATGGCCAGCTGGTGGCCGAGACCCGTGAACTGCGCAACCAGCTGCTGCTGGCCAACGCGCGCCTGACCCGCCTGCAGACCGCCGCGCTGGACAACGCCCAGCTGCGCGAACTGCTGAACGTGGCCGAGCGCAGTGGCCTGGACGTGCAGCTGGCGCCGATCCTGGACATCGACCTGGACCCGGTGAAGCAACGCCTGGTGCTCGATGCGGGCAGCCGCGACGGCGTGCACGTGGGGCAGGCAGTGATCGATGCCGGTGGCCTGATGGGGCAGGTGATCAGCACCACCGGTGGCACCTCCACCGTATTGCTGCTGACCGACCCGGACCATGCCGTGCCGGTGACCGTGGCCCGCAACGGCGTGCGCCTGATCGTCTACGGGCGCGGCGACACCCTGCAGCTGCGCGACATTCCGCTGAGCGCGGGCGTGGAAGTGGGCGATGAGATCGTCACCTCCGGCCTGGGCGGGCGGTTCCCGCCGGGCTTCCCGGTCGGCACCATCACCGCGCTGCGCCCCGATGACACCCATGCCTTCCTGGTGGGCGAACTGAAGCCTGCGGCCCAGCTGGACCGCGGCCGCGACGTGCTGCTGCTGCGCCCGGGTGCGGCGATCCGGATCCCGCCGGAGCTGCGCCAGAGCCTCGAAGCCGGCGCCGCCAACGGCCCCGCCGAGGGTGAAGTGCTGCCCGCCGGCACCCCTCCGGCCACCCCGGCCGGCGCCCCTCCGGCCGTCCCGGCTGGTGCCCCGGTAGTGCCGGCCGCTGGCCGGGGGGCCCCCCCCCCCCCCGCCGGGGGCGGGGGCCCCCCCCCCACCCGCTGGGTCCACGGTAGTGCCGGCCGCTGGCCGGCAACCGCAACAACAACCGCAACCCACGCCGCAGGAGCCCGCACGATGAGCCGCCTGCGCGACAACCCCTGGGTGCTGCCGGCCAGCCTGGTCGTGGCCCTGCTGCTGGGCCTGCTGCCGCTGCCTGCGCTGCTGCAGCCGCTGCGCCCGTACTGGCTGGCCCTGGTGCTGGCCTACTGGGTCATCGAGGCGCCTGAGCGCGTCGGCCTGGGCATCGCCTTCACCAGCGGCGTCATCGCCGATCTGCTGTATGGCGGCGTGCTCGGCGAGCAGGCCATGCGGCTGGTGATGCTGGCCTTCATCCTGCAGCGCTTCCGCGCCCGCATCCGCTTCTTCCCGATGTCGCAGCAGATGCTGGCCATCGGTGGCCTGCTGTTCAACGACCGCATCGTCAGCGCGCTGGTGCACATCCTGGTGGGCGAACCGACCCTGCCGTGGTCGTACTGGTGGGCGCCGCTGCTGGGCATGGGCCTGTGGCCGCTGGTGTTCGTGCTGCTCGACGCAGTGCGCTTCGGCAAGCGCGGGCGCTGAGCCATGATCCCGCGTCGCCAGGTCAAGAACCCGCACGCCGAAGCCGAACAGTTCCGCCGCCGCGCGGCGCTGGGCTTCCTCGGCGTGCTGGTCTGCCTGCTGGGCCTGGGCGGCTGGTACTTCAAGCTGCAGGTGCTGGACCACGACATCTACGCCACCCGCTCGGAAGCCAACCGCATCAAGCCGCGGCCGGTGGTGCCCGGGCGCGGCATGATCTACGACCGCAACGGCCGCCTGCTGGCCGAAAACGTGCCGGCCTTCCGCCTGGACGTGACCCCGGACAAGGTCAAGGACATGGACGCCACCCTGGAAGGGCTGGCGAAGATCATCGCGATCAGTCCTGAAGAACTGGAAGCGTTCAACAAGTCGCGCAAGGCGCGCCGCAGGTTCCTGCCGGTCACCCTCAAGCTGCGCATGACCGATGAGGAAATGGCGCGTTTCGCGGTGGACCGCTGGCGCTTCCCAGGCGTGGAGCTGGAACCCTACCTGACCCGCCGCTACCCCTATGGCGACCTGTTCGCGCACATCATCGGCTACGTCGGGCGCGTGGACGACAAGGATCTGGAGATCCTTGGCGAAGGCAACGCGGCGCTGACCCACATCGGCAAGTCCGGCCTGGAGCGCTATTACGAGCAGCAGTTGCGCGGCAAGGTCGGCTACGAACAGGTCGAGACCAACGTGCAGGGCCGCGCCATCCGCACCGTCGGCCGGGTGGCCGCACAGTCCGGCGCCGACCTGCGTCTGTCCATCGACGCCGACCTGCAGCGGGCCATGGTGGCGGCCTTCGGTGACCAGGAAGGTTCGGCCGTGGCGATGGACCCGCGTACCGGCGAAGTGCTGGCCATGGTCAGCCTGCCGTCGTACGACCCGAACCTGTTCGTCAACGGCATCTCGCATGCCGATTTCAAGGCGCTGAACGACAATCCCTCGCGGCCGCAGTTCAACCGCCTGGTGCTCGGTGGCGTCGCCCCCGGTTCCACCCTGAAGCCGCTGATCGGCCTGGCGGGGCTCGATTCCGGCGTGCGCCGCCCGGAAGACAAGGTGCTGTCCACCGGCATGTTCTACCTGCCGGGCACCTCGCGCGGTTGGGGTGACGCCCATCGCGGCGGCCACGGCTGGACCGACCTGCGCAAGTCCATCGCCGAATCGGTCAACACCTACTACTACAAGCTGGCGCTGGACCTGGGCATCGAGCGCTTCGACCATTACATGGAGTACTACGGCTTTGGCCAGCCGACCGGTATCGACCTGACCGGCGAAATCGGCGGCATCCTGCCGTCGCCGGCCTACAAGCGCAAAAGCCGCAAGGAAGCCTGGTACCCCGGCGACACGGTCAACATCAGCATCGGCCAGGGCGACTGGAAGGTGACCCCGCTGCAGCTGGCGCGCGGTGTCAGTGCGCTGGCCGACGGCCAGCTGCGCACGCCGCACCTGGTCATCCAGCAGCGCGAGGGCTTCGACAGCAACTGGGCGGCGATGCCGCAGGGCGAGAGCAGGCCGGTCAGCCCCAACCCCAACAACGTGCAGGCCGTTCGCGAGGGCATGATGGCCACCATGCGGCCCGGCGGCAGTGGCTGGCGCGTGGCGGTCGGTGCGCCCTACGTGATGGCCGGCAAGACCGGTACCGCGCAGGTGGTCAGCCGCAAGGGCACCGCCGCGGTAAACCCTAAGAGCCTGCCGATGCATCTGCGCCACCGTGCGCTGTTCGTCGGCTTCGCGCCGGTCGAAAACCCGGTGATCGCCATTGCCGTGGCCGTGGAAGGTGGTGGCTACGGTGGTTCGGCCGCCGCACCGATCGCGCGCAAGGTGTTCGATGCCTATCTGCTGGGCAAGATGCCCGAAGGCATGCAGCCGCTGGATGCCGAGCGTGGCACCACCGTCATCGGCGTGACTGCGTTCGACAACGAAGACGCCAGCGCGCGCCCGGCTGGCGATGCTGCCGCCGCGCAACTGGGCGAGCATCCGGTCGCGGTGGGGGTGCCTGCGCCCGCACCGGCGCCTGCTCCGGCACCCGGTGCGCCGCCGGCAGCGGCCGCCGCCTTGCCCGCCAGCCCCCGTTCGCCCCCCGCGGAGCCCGCACGATGAGTGATTTCCTGCGCTGGGCCGGCGATATGCTGCGGCGCTTCTTCAGCTCCCTGGACTGGGTGCTGTGCCTGGCCCTGGGCATGCTGATGGTGATCGGCCTGGCCACGCTGAAGAGCGCGGGCGGCGACAGCCTGGTGATGGCCCAGGGCGCGCGTTTCATTGTCGGCCTGGCGGCGCTGTGGGCCATCTCACGCGTGCCGATCCTGCGCATCCGCTCGGCGACCCCGCTCATCTACGCCATCTCGATGATCCCGCTGCTGGCCGTGTTCGTGCTGGGCACCGGCAAGTACGGCCGGCAGTGGCTGGACCTGAAGTTCTTCTACCTGCAGCCGGCCGAACTGCTGAAAGTCAGCCTGCCGATGATGGTGGCCTGGTACCTGCACCGCATGCCGTTGCCGCCGCGCTTCAACACGGTGCTGGTGGCGATGGTCATCATCGGCGTGCCGACCGGCCTGGTGATGCTGCAGCCGGACTTCGGCACCGGCGTGCTGATCGCGGCCAGTGGCGTGTTCGTGCTGCTGCTGGCCGGCCTGCCGTGGTGGTGGGTGGGGCTGGGCGTGGGCGGCGTGGCCGCGGTCGCGCCGGTGGCCTGGTTCTGGCTGCTGCGGCCGTACCAGAAGGACCGCATCATGATGTTCCTCGACCCGGAGATGGACGCGCTGGGTGCCGGCTGGAACATCATCCAGTCGAAGATCGCGATCGGGTCCGGTGGCTTCGATGGCAAGGGCTGGGGCGAAGGCTCGCAGTCGCACCTGAACTTCATTCCCGAGCAGACCACCGACTTCGCGTTCTCGGTGCTGAGCGAGGAGTTCGGCTGGATGGGCGTGGCTTTGGTGCTGACCCTGTACCTGGTGGTGATCGGGCGCTGCCTGTGGATCGCCAGCCAGTCGCGCGATTCGTATTCCCGGTTGCTGGCCGGCGCCACGGGCCTGGCGTTCTTCGTCTACGTGCTGGTGAACGGCGGAATGATTTCCGGCCTGCTGCCGGTGGTGGGCGTGCCGATGCCGCTGATCAGTTACGGCGGTACCTCGGCGGTGTCCCTGTTGGCTGGCTTCGGCCTGGTGATGGCCGTGCGCAGCCACAACCCGGTGCACGGCGGCTACGGCTGACCACGGCTCCGCCGCCTTCGTAGAGTCGAGCTTGCTCGACTGCTCTGCGCTAACAGCAGTCGAGCAAGCTCGACTCTACGGAAAGCCAAAGCGTGCATCCGGCGACAGCGGAAAGCTTCACGCAAGCGCCGCCCGCTACCGTGCCTGGGTGGAATGGAAACGTGTTTTGGGCATCTGCCGCGAGGCGGTGCGTACGATCGATCTGCCGTTGCTGCTTGCGTTGCTGCTGCTGATGGCGGCCGGGTTGGCCGTGCTGCACAGTGTCTCGGGCCCGGTGGCCGGGCAGGCCGCGCGGTTTGCCGGTGGCCTGGCAGCCATGTGGCTGCTGTCGCGGGTATCGCTGCTGCGCCTGCGCGCGTGGACACCGGTGCTGTACGCGTTGTCGATGCTGCCCTTGATGGCGGTCTATGTGGTCGGCACCGGCAAGTACGGCCAGCGCTGGCTCAACCTGGGCGTGTTCTACCTGCAGCCCTCCGAGCTGCTCAAGCTCAGTCTGCCGCTGATGATGGCCTGGTACCTGCATCGCCAGCCGCTGCCACCATCGCCGCGCACGGTGCTGACCGCCGCGGCGCTGATCGGCGTGCCGGCGGTGCTCATCCTGCTGCAGCCCAACCTGGGCACCGCCACCCTGGTGACCGCCAGCGGCGTGTTCGCGCTGCTGCTGGCCGGCCTGCACTGGGGCTGGGTGGTGGCCGGCCTGGCCAGCGTTTCGATGGCCGCGCCGCTGGCCTGGTTCGGCCTGCTGCGGCAGTACCAGAAGGACCGTGTGCTGACCTTCCTCGACCCGGCGGCCGATCCGCTGGGTACCGGGTGGAACATCCTGCAGTCGCGCATCGCCATCGGTTCGGGCGGTTGGGAAGGCCGTGGCTGGGGGCAGGGCACGCAGGCCACGCTGGATTTCCTGCCCGAGTACACCACCGACTTCGCATTCTCGGTGCTGGGCGAAGAATTCGGCTGGATCGGCGTGGCGACGATGTTCGCGCTGTACCTGTTCGTGGTGGGGCGCTGCCTGTGGATCGCCGTGCAGGCGCGCGACACGCATGCGCGGTTGCTGGCGGGCAGCCTGGGGCTGGCGTTCTTCGTGTACGTGCTGGTGAACGGCGGGATGATTTCCGGCCTGCTGCCGGTGGTGGGCATCCCGATGCCGCTGGTCAGCTATGGCGGCACCTCGGCGGTATCGCTGCTGGCAGGCATCGGGCTGGTGATGGCGGTGCGCAACCACCACCCGGTGCATGGGGGCTGCGGCTGATTCTGTAGAGCCGAGCCCATGCTCGGCTGCTCTTCGCAAAACGCAGCCGAGCATGGACTCGGCTCTACAGAAGGTGCGCAGCCGAGCATGGACTCGGCTCTACAGAAGGTGCGCAGCCGAGCATGGGCTCGGCTCTACATCACAGCGCAGCCGCGCATGCTCGACATCACCGGCACAGCCTCCCCGCCGACAAAGTTCCATAAAAATTGCGGACCAATTCACACTTTGACGTAGCGTTGATCCGGATCAATGGACTTGTCGTAATCGGCCTGCACAATGGCGGCCCGTTCGGCACGGCGCGCCGTCTGTAGATGCTGCGCGAGGGGGCGCCGGGCGGGAAAGCAGTACTGGTCCAACGGATACAGGGAGCGCGGGGCACTGTCACTGGGGAGCGACAGCCGCGCAGGTATCGACAGGATCCGGTCGCCGGTTGCGCCTGCGGGGATGGGGGCGCAACCGGCAACCTCTGCCTGAATGGGGCAGGGTGATCACGACGCCTTCACATTTCCCGCTGAACGCGCGCAAATCGTTGTGATTCATGGTGTTAGGGGTTTTAATTCATCCATGACCTGCTAACCTGCGACGATGATTCGACGCTCCCTGGCCTGCTTGCTCACCCTCGGTCTGGTCGCCTGCGCGACCCAGCCGACGTCCCCGCCGACTTCACCCCAGGCCAGCAGCACGCCGCGCCACCCGGCCGGCAAGCCCGCGCAGGGCCCGGCCGAAGCCGCCCCGGAAGCGACCGCCGCCACTGCGCCGCCGGTCGACCTCACCCCGGTGCCGTTCGAAACCGCCCGCGCCAATTTCATTGCCGATACCGCCAAGCGCTATGGCCTGGCACCGGCCGAGATCGCCCGCGTGCTCGACCAGGCGCAGGTGCGCCAGCCGATCATCGCTGCCATGTCGCGGCCCGCCGAGCGGGTCAAGCCGTGGAATGAATATCGTCCGATGTTCATCAGCAAGGCACGCATCGATGGCGGCCGCGCGTTCCTGGCCGAGCACCGCGCCGAGCTGGACCGCGTGCAGCAGCGCACCGGCGTGCCGGCCGAAGTGATCGTGGCCATCATCGGCGTGGAAACCAGCTACGGAAAGAATGCCGGCAGCCACCGCGTGCTCGATGCGCTGTACACGCTGGCCTTCTATTACCCGCGCAGCGGCGACCCGGCCAAGCTGGAACGCGAAGTGCGCCGCGAACTGTTCTTCCGCGACGAGCTGGCCAAGCTGTTCGAACTGGGCCGCGAAGAGAAGCTGGACATCACCACGCTCAAGGGCAGTTATGCCGGTGCGATGGGCATGGGCCAGTTCATGCCGTCCAGCTACCTGGATTACGCCGTGGATGGCAACGGCGATGGCCGCCGCGACCTGTTCACCAGCTACGACGACGTGTTCTCGTCCATCGCCAACTACTTCGTGAAGAAGGGCGGCTGGGTGCGTGGCGGCCAGGTGGCGGTGCCGGCCACGCTGGCCCCGGGCCGCGAGGAATTCAACCCGACCGAGTGGATGCCCACCTGGACCCTGGCCGACCTGGCCCAGCGCGGCTACCAGCCCAGCGCGCCGGTACAGCCGGGTGCCACCGCCACCCCGATCACCCTGGAAGCCAGCAACGGCAAGCAGTACTGGCTGGGCTTCCAGAACTACTACGCGATCACCCGCTACAACCTCTCGAAGATGTACGCGATGGCCGTGTTCCAGTTGTCGCAGGCCATTGCCGGACAGGAGCTGCCCCCGGCATGAACATCAGATGGCTGGTCCCCGGAATGGTCGTGCTGGCGCTGGCGGCCTGCAGCAGCGCACCGGACAAACCCAGTGCCGGCCATGGCGGCAAGGTGCCCAGCACGGTGGTGCAGGGCAAGGGCAAGGGCGGGCGCCCGCCGCACTGCCCGGACGGTTCGCCGTATGCGGCCGCCACCGAGGATCCCAGCACCCGCGGCAACTACACCGCCGGCGGCCTGTACAAGCCGGGGGTGAAGGACACCACGCCCAGCTACGTGCCCAACGTGGCCTGCATTCCCGAGCCGGAAGTGACCGCGATCGAGCGCTCGGTGATCGGCAACAAATCGCCGTACGTGGTGCTGGGCAAGTCGTACAAGGTGCTCGACGATACCCATGACTACGTCGAGCGCGGCACCGCGTCGTATTACGGCGCCAAGTTCCACGGCCGCCTGACCTCCAACCGCGAGGTCTATGACATGTACCAGTTCACCGCCGCCCACAAGACGCTGCCGCTGCCGAGCTTCGCCCGCGTGACCAACCTGGACAACGGTGAATCGGTGATCGTGCGCGTCAACGATCGCGGCCCGTTCCATGATGGCCGCGTGGTCGACCTCAGCTACGCCGCCGCCGTGCGCCTGGGCATCACCCAGCGCGGCACCGGCAACGTGGAAGTGCGCGCGCTGCAGCCGGGCGAAAGCAACCTGCTGGCGCAGAAACCTTCGCGCCGCGAGCGCCGTGCGGCCGAAGCCGCGGCGGCTGCCACGACCGTCGCCGCCGCACGCCCTGCACCCGCCCCGCGTGCCGCCGCGCCCAGCGACATCGACCGCCTGGTGCAGCGCCTGCCCGCCGATGGCGCGCCGGCCCGTGGCCAGCCGGCCACCACCCAGGCCGCCAACAGCGCCCTGCCTGAGGTCGCGGTGAGCAGCCTGCCGCCGGCCGCGCCGCCGGTGCGCAGCGTCGCCGCCGCGCCCGTCGCCGCCGCCACCCCGCGTGCCAGCACGACGCCGGTGCGCAGCGCGCCGCCCGCCGCCCCGGCCCCGACGCTGTCGCAGCAGGTGGTGGGCGCGGTGATGGTGCAGGTCGCCAGCTTCTCCAGCCGCGACAACGCGACCCGCGCGATGGGCCAGCTCAACGCCGCCGGCATCGTCGGCGCGACCATCAGCGACATCGCCGCTGGCGGCCGTACCCTGTTCCGCCTGCGCGTACCCGCCAGCGACCATGCCAGTGCCGCGGAACTTGTCGGCCGCATCGCAGGTCTTGGCCTGGGGTCGCCGCAGATCGTCAAGGATTGATCCGCCCGGGCCGGTGCTGCCGGCCCCTGCCACACCGGCCTTACAATGGCCCTTCGTACCATCCTCCATTCTGGCCGTCCCCTGGAGCCTGCAGTCCAATGAATTTCCGTTCCGCCGCCACCGCCCTGGCCGCCACCCTGGTGGTTGGCCTGGCTTCCGCCCAGACGCCGCTGCCGACCCCGGCCACCCCGGCGCCCGCTGCTGCTGCCGCCCCGGCGGTCGTCGCCACCCCGCCGGCCCCGGTGCCCAGCACGTCCAAGGCCTGGATCCTGATGGACTACGCCACCGGCCAGATGCTGGCGGGCGAGAACGTGCATGAACAGCTGGCCCCGGCCAGCATCACCAAGGTGATGACCTCGTATGTCGTGGCCGCCGAAGTCAAGAACGGCAAGGTCCGCGCCGACGACCAGGTGATGATGAGCGAACGCGCCTGGCGCGAAGGCGGCGCCGGCACCGACGGCAGCTACAGCGGCTTCCCGGTCAACCAGACCGCGCGCCTGGAAGACATGGAAAAGGGCATGGCGATCCAGTCCGGCAACGACGCCGCGATCGCCCTGGCCGAGCACGTGGCCGGCAGCGAGGAAGCCTTTGCTTCGCTGATGAACAGCTACGCCGCCAAGATCGGCATGAAGAATTCGCACTTCGTCAACGCCCACGGCCTGAGCGCCGAAGGCCACCACAGCACCGCCTACGACCTGGCGCTGCTGGGCCGCGCGATGGTGCGTGACTACCCGGAAACCTACGCCTACAACAAGGTGAAGGAATTCCAGGTGGGCAACATCAAGCAGCCCAACCGCAACCTGCTGCTGTGGCGCGATGGCAGCGTGGACGGCATCAAGACCGGCCACACTTCCGAAGCCGGCTACTGCCTGATGAGCTCGGCCCAGCGCGGCGACCAGCGCCTGATCGCCGTGGTGCTGGGGGGGGCGTCGGAAAAGCAGCGCGCCGATGACAGCCTGGCCCTGCTCAACTGGGGCTTCCGCTTCTTCGAAACCCACCGCCTGTATGAGCCGGGCAAGGCCGTGGCCGAGCACAAGGTGTGGAAGGGTGCCACCGACAAGGTGCAGCTGGGCGTGGCCCAGCCGATGCTGGTGAGCGTGCCGCGCGGTCGCTACAACGACCTGAAGCCGAGCATCGACGTGCCCAAGACCCTGGAAGCCCCGTTCACCGCCGGCCAGCAGATCGGCACCGTCAAGGTGACCCTGGATGGCAAGGTCGTGGCCGAAGCCCCGCTGGTGGCCGTGGCCGCCGTTGAACAGGCCGGCTTCTTCAAGCGCCTGTGGGACAGCTTCTGGATGTGGTGGGAATCGGAATGATCCACGCCCTGGCGTGGTGAATGAAAAGGCCGGCGAAAGCCGGCCTTTTCTGTTGGTAGTGCCGGCCGCTGGCCGGCTCCTCATGAACCGGTCCGGAGATGCCTGCAGCCGGCCAGCGGCCGGCACTACCAGCGAGAGTGCCGACCAACGGTCGGCACCTACTTACATCGAGCGGCTGATGGTGAAGCTGCCGAACACTGGGGCTTCGCGCTGGCCGTTGAACTCGCGGGTGCTGTGGTAACGGGCCATCGCGAACTTCCAGCGGCCGCGCATCACGGCGATGCCGTAGCCGCCGTAGGCCACCACGTGGCGCTTGTCGACGCTGTGGCTGTCGCGGAAGGTGTTGCCGTCCAGGGTGATATCGCGGATCACCCAGGCCGCATCGGTGGTGGCGAACAGGTGCCACGACCAGCCGCTGGGCTTGCCGCCGCGGGTCGGGGCGGTGTTCTCGCCGGCCGGGCGCAGCGGGGTGCTGCCGAAGTCGTCGGGCAGCTTCCAGCCGAAACGCACTTCACCGCCGAAATTCGCCTTGGTTTCCAGGTTGCCGATCGAGCCGCCGTAGTGGCTGATCGCATCCCAGCCCCAGCCGCCGGCATTCACGCTGGCATCGCCCGGCCAGCGGCGCATGCGCTCGTGGGTGTACATCACCACCGGTTCGTTGTGCAGCTGGTTGTCCCAGCCCTGGAATTTCTCGTCGCCCAGCAGGTCATGCACCGCGTTCTGCACCTGCTTGCCCTGCGCCCACGGGCCAACCACGCCCAGGGTCAGCAGGGTGGTCTGCAGGCGATCGCCGCGGCGGGCGTTGTAGCCGAAGCTGGCCACCAGCACGCCGGCATACGGGCGGTCGTCCTCGATCACGTCCTTGCGGGTGAAATCGGTGGGCGTGTAGATGCCCTGGCCGAGGCTGAAGATCATGTTCTGCTGCTCGAACTCACCCGGGTGCAGGCGTTCGAGGTGGCGGTTCACCCAGCGCGCCAGGCGCGGCAGGCAGGGATCATCGGTGTAGTCCACCAGGTTGGGCGAGACCAGGGTCAGCTGGGCGCCGTTGGTGTAGCCCTGGTCCTGGTCCTTGGCGCCGAACAGGTCGTTGTCGACGCGGAAATTGACCTGTGGCGGGTGCTCCCGCATCGCATCGGGGCCGCACTGCTGCGCGGCGTGGGCAGTGAGGGGCAGGGCGGCCGCCGCCAGCAGGCCGGTCAGGCCGAGGGTGGCGGCAGTACGCATGGATGGAATGATCATCAGGTCGTTGGTGTGTGAAGGTCGATTTATGCAACAACACGTTACTCCCGTCGGCGTGAGGGAACGAGCCTCCCGCCTTCACTTGTCTGTTCCGTAAAACGCACTTGTCCCTTCAGCGAAACTGGAGGCGGGCCCGGCGCAGCCTGAACCGGGGCGCAGCCTGCAACGCAGCGGCCTGCCGGCGCGGCGTTCGACCTTGATGAATACTCTTGGGTTTGTTGCCCTGCGGCCCGATAATGGGGGCATGGAAATCAAGTCCGACAACCCCGATCACGGCTTCCAGTTCCCCGGTCAGTTCGAGCTCAGCGCTATGGGCCCAGCCAACCGTGGCCTGGAGCAGGAACTTCCCCGCCTGCTGATTGCTGCAGGCGTCGATGTGGTGAACGAGCGCATCAGCTGGAAGCATTCATCCAACGGCAAGTACGTTTCGGTGCGCCTGGTGTTCCGGGCCGAGAACCGTGAACAGTACGACGTGGCCCACCAGGCCCTGCGCGACCACCCGGAAGTGAAGTGGACGGTGTAGCCACCAGCTGCGCGGCCGAACCTGCCCCCGGGCAGCGTCCGGCCCGCCCTGCGGTGGTGCGCGACCTCGGTCGCCAGGCCTATGAACCGGTCTGGCGCGCCATGCAGCGTTTCACCGACCAGCGGACCGACGACGATGCCGACGAGCTGTGGGTGGTCGAACACGATCCGGTGTTCACCCTCGGCCAGGCTGGCAAGGACGAGCACGTACTGGCGCCGGGCGATATCCCGGTGCTGCACGTCGACCGCGGCGGCCAGGTGACCTACCACGGCCCTGGCCAGATCGTGGTCTACCCGCTGCTGCGCCTGCCGCGGCTGGGCATCGGCGTGCGCGACTACGTCTGCCGCATCGAACAGGCCCTGATCGACACCCTCGGCGAATGGAACATCGGCGCCGAGCGCCGTGATGGCGCGCCGGGCGTCTACGTGGGCGATGCCAAGATCGCCGCGCTCGGCATCCGCGTCCGCCGCGGCTGCACCTTCCACGGCCTGGCCTTCAATGTGTCGATGGACCTGGAACCCTTCCACCGCATCAACCCCTGTGGCTACCAGGGGTTGCAGGTGACCTCGGTGGTAGACTTGGGTGGCCCGTCCGGGATGGACGCCGTCAAGCCGGTGCTGCTGGACCATCTGGCCCGCCAGTTTGGCCTTCTGCTGCAGCCCACGCCCGACCTGCCCGATCTTTCTGCGGCCGCCTGACCGCCCCCCGGAACTGCCATGACTGAGACCACCGCCCGCACCATCCCCCTGCAGATCGTGCAGGCCGAGCTTCCGTCCGCCGCGCCGCTGCAGGTGGGCGTCAAGCAGATGGGCGGGGACAAGATCAACCGTTCGCCGGTGCAGTTCGCCGACGCACCGGTGCTGCGCAAGCCGTCCTGGATCCGCGTGCGCATTCCTTCGGGCAATGCCGTGCAGAACCTGAAGGCCAAGCTGCGCGAGAACCGCCTGGTGACCGTGTGCGAGGAAGCCAGCTGCCCGAACATCCACGAATGTTTCAGCCACGGCACCGCCACCTTCATGATCCTGGGCGAGGTCTGCACCCGTCGCTGCTCGTTCTGCGACGTGGCCCACGGCCGCCCCAAGCCGCCGGATGCCAACGAGCCGGCCACCCTCGGCCAGACCGTGGCCGACATGGGCCTGAAGTACGTGGTGGTGACCAGCGTCGACCGCGATGACCTGCGCGACGGCGGTGCCCAGCACTTCGTCGACTGCATCACCGCCATCCGCGAGAAGTCGCCGGGCACCCGCATCGAGGTGCTGACCCCGGACTTCCGTGGCAAGGGCCGCATGGAGCGCGCGCTGGAGATCCTGGCGCAGAACCCGCCGGACGTGTTCAACCACAACATCGAAACCGTACCGGACCTGTACCGCAACGTGCGCCCGGGTGCCGATTACCAGTGGTCGCTGAACCTGCTGAAGAACTTCAAGGCGCAGCACCCGTCGGTGCCGACCAAGAGCGGCATCATGCTGGGCCTGGGCGAGGAGTTCGAGCAGATCAAGGCCACCATGCGCGACCTGCGCGCGCATGACGTGGACATGATCACCATCGGCCAGTACCTGCAGCCGACCGCGCACCACCACCCGGTGCTGAAGTACTGGACCCCCGAGGATTACAAGGCGCTGGAAGACTACGGCTACGAGCTGGGCTTCAGCCACGTGGCCTCCGGCCCGATGGTGCGCTCGTCGTACCACGCCGACGTCCAGGCCAAGGGCGCCGGCGTCGCCTGAGGTGGGTGCGGACCTCCGCACTGGTGGGTGCGGACCTCCGCACCGGTGGGTGCGGACCGTTGGTCCGCACGCCTTCGCCTGCATTCACAATTTGCTACACCGGCCCCGCTAGGCTGGATTTCCACCGAACGCGGCCGGGTGACAAACACGGCAACTTTCGGCACTGTCGTGGTGTCTGAACACCCTGCAGTCTCCCCCTTGGCAAGGCGCCTTCGAGCACGTTCATGAAATTCAAAGCCCCCGCATTCCTGATGGCCCTGGCGCTGGTCGCGCCGCTGGCGCTGGCGGCCAAGGCCGACTCGCCGGCGCTGCCGGCGGCCGCGACCGCCGACCAGGTCACCACCTCCAAGCTGGTCTACGGCCTGCTGTCCGACAGCCGCTACGCCTACCGGCCGCGCGCGCTGGACGAGGCCACCTCCAAGGACGTGTTCAAGCGTTATCTGGAAACCCTCGACGGCGGCAAGCAGTACTTCACCCAGGCCGACGTGGCCCGTTTCGCGCCGTTCCAGGCCGGCATCGCCAACGCCATCCGCGGCGGCGAACTGGAGCCTGCCTTTGAAGTGTTCGCGGTCTACAAGCAGCGCGTGGGCGAGCGCGTCGGTTATGCGCGCAAGCTGCTGAAGCAGGAGCCGGACTTCACCGCCGACGAGCGCTTCGAATACGACCGCAAGGACGTGCCGTGGGCGGCCAGCAACGCCGAACTCGATGAGCTGTGGCGCAAGTCGGTGAAGAACGACTGGCTGCGCCTGAAGCTGGCCGGCAAGAAGTCCGACGACATCCGCAAGACGCTGGACAAGCGTTACGCCACGCTGGAAAAGAGCGTCAACGAGCTGAAGGGCGAGGATGTCTTCCAGTTCTTCATGAACGCCTACACCAGCGCCGTCGACCCGCATACCGACTACTTCACCCCGCGCACTGCCGAGAACTTCAACCAGGCGATGTCGCTGTCGCTGGAAGGCATCGGCGCGCAGCTGCAGCGCCAGGACGACATGGTGGTGATCCGCGAGATCATCGCCGGTGGCCCGGCCGCCGTGGACGGTACCCTGAAGCCGGGCGACCGCATCGTCGGCGTCGGCCAGGGCAAGTCCGGGCCGGTGGACGATGTGATCGGCTGGCGCATCGATGACGTGGTGGCCAAGATCCGTGGCGCCAAGGACACGCAGGTCCGGCTGGAGTTCATCTCCGCCGAGGACGGCGTGGACGGCAAGCACCACACCCTGCTGCTGACCCGTCAGAAGGTGCGCCTGGCCGAACAGGCCGCCAAGGGCGAAACCATGACCATCCCGGGCAAGGATGGCCAGCCCGAGCGCAAGGTGGGCGTGATCAAGCTGCCGACCTTCTACCAGGATTTCGAAGGCCGTCGCCGCAACGCGGCCGACTACGCCTCGGCGACGCGCGACGTCGCCAAGCTGCTGGCCGGCTTCAAGGCCGACAAGCTGGACGGCGTGGTGCTGGACCTGCGCAGCAACGGCGGTGGTTCGCTGGATGAAGCCATCGAACTGACCGGCCTGTTCATCGAACAGGGCCCGGTGGTGCAGGTGCGCGAATCCGGTGGCCGCGTCACCGTCAACAGCGACCGCAACCAGGGTGTCGCCTGGGATGGCCCGCTGGCCGTGCTGATCAACCGTGGTTCGGCCTCGGCATCGGAAATCTTCGCCGGTGCCATCCAGGATTACGGCCGTGGCCTGGTCATCGGTGAAACCACCTTCGGCAAGGGCACCGTGCAGAACATCGTCGACCTGGACCGCTGGCCCAGTGGCGAGACCCAGCGCTTTGGCCAGGTGAAGCTGACCATCGCCCAGTTCTTCCGCATCAGCGGCAGCAGCACCCAGCACAAGGGCGTGGTGCCGGACCTGGCGTTCCCGGCCAGCGTCGATGCCACCGAGTTCGGCGAAAGCACCTACGACAACGCGCTGCCGTGGACCCGCATCGCGGCCGTGCCGCACACCCAGTACGGCAACTTCGCACCGCTGCTGCCGAAGCTGGAGGCACGCCACGAAGCCCGCATCGCCACCGACAAGGAATTCCAGTGGTGGAACGAGGACGTGCAGCAGTTCCGTACCGAAGCGGCCAAGAAGTACGTCTCGCTCAACGAGGCGACCCGCCTGGCCGAGCGTGAGCGCCAGGACAAGCAGCGCAAGGACCGCCAGGTCGTCCGCAAGGAACTGGGCCTGGCCCTGGACCCGCTGGCCGATGACAGCAGCGATGACGGCCTGACCGGCAACGAGCGCGACATCGTCAAGGATGCCGCCCGCGAGAAGGCCGCCGAGAAGCGTCCGGACCCGCTGCTGCGTGAATCCGCCTCGATCCTGTCCGATGCGGTGAACCTGCTGGAAACCGACCGCCCGCTGTCGGCCCAGGTGCTGCCGCAGTCCACTGGCGCAGGCCGCTGGGCGGACTGATCCGCTGCTGATGTGAAGTTCCCCACGGGGCCGGCACTGCCGGCCCCGTTTGTTTTTCCGGCAGCGCCGGGCCATGCCCGGCGGACGTCCATGAACCGGGAGCAACGGGGGCCGGCGCATCGACCTGCCGCACACGGCCCCGGGTCTACCCTTGGGGCTTCCGTTCTCGCAGGAGTACCCATGCGGGCCTCCCGTCTTTCGCTGTCCCTGCTGGCCGTGGCCAGCACCCTGGTCCTGGCCGGTTGCGGTGGCCGGGCCGCCGACAACAGCCTGCTGCGCGAGTCCTTCGATTCGGGCGACACCTTCTCGCGCACCGTCGATGGGCGCCCGGCCGAGGCCTGTGAGGCGGCCCGCCGTACCCTGCTCAGCCAGGGCTATGCCATCGCGCGCGCCGACGATGGGCAGGTGGAGGGCAACAAGAATTTCCAGGTGCGCGAGGACGATCACGAGCAGCTGGTGCTGCGCATCTCCTGCGCGCCACGAGGCAGCGAGCAGGCGCTGGTGTTCGTCAGCGCCGTGCAGGACCGTTATGCACTGAAGAAGAGCCCGACCTCGGCCAGCGTCGGCGTGGGCGCACTGGGCTCGGTGTCGCTGCCGTTCGGCAGCAACGATGATTCGCTGGTGAAGGTTGCCAGCAGCACGATCACCGATTCTGATTTCTACCGTCGCTTCTTCGACCGCCTGCACCAGTACCTGCCGGCGGCCGCTGCGGCCAAGCCGACGCCTGCGCCGGCCCCGCCACCGGCGGCGGTGCAGGAGCCGGCACCGGTACCGGCTCCGCCGGTTCCCGCCGCGCCCGCGACACCCGTACCCGAGCCCGCCCCGCAACTGCCCGCCCCGCAACCGGCGGCCGGACAGGGCTGACGGTGAAGGGCAGGGCGCTGGGGCTGGCCCTGCTGCTGGGCTGGCCCATGCTTGGCAACGCCGCGGGCAGTGGCTGCGAACAGGGCCTGCTGCAGCGGCTGGGCTGGCGTTTCGAAACCACGGCCGTCGAGGCGCCCCACATCCATGGCGGCCCGGTCTGCACGCGTACCTCGCTGCAGGCTGCGCAGCAGGCCGGCGACCTGCAGGTGCGCTGGCCCGCCACGATGACCGACGAGGCGCGGCAGGCCGTGCTGCAGCGCCTGCTGGACGACCCGGCCACGCTCTGCGCCTACACCTTCGAACTGGGTGCGGCTGCGCAGCGCGCCGCGCGGGCATTGCAGGACAACCCCGGTTTCCGTTTCAGCGGCCTGCAGCTGGGCTGGATCGGCTTCGGCGCGGGCGGCGCACCCGCGCAGGGCTGGCGGAACACCCGCAGCTTCGGCCGCGGTTATACGCCGCTGGCCGGCAACAGCCGCGCGCTGGAGACGTTCTACACCGGCAACGTGCGCGCCGAATGTGGCGTCGGTCGGCAGGTCGCGCAGCTGGCCACGCAGCGCGAGCTGTACGGCGATGCCGCCTTCGATGGAGAATTCTCTGCCGATGAACTTTCCATCGGTACCCTGCTGGGCCTGCACGATACCGACAGCATCCTGCTGGGCGCAGGGGCTGGTGAGTTCTTCGCCGATGGCAAGGCCGTGCGCACTGCCGCACTCGGGCGCAGCGCGTTCCTAGGCGTGCCCGGTTTCATCGAACACGTCGGCGACCGTTCGACGCTGGACGACCTGAGCAACCAGGCCGAGAACTTCATCGTCGTCGATGTCGGCGCAGATGCCGCGCAGGCACTGGCCGCACACGGTGGGCTGGCCTGGTACGACCAGCGCAATGCCGAACTGTGGACGCTTGCGCAGGGCATTCCGCGGCTCGGCCGGCGCTACTTCGAGCGCCTGTTGTACGAACGTGATCCCGGCCTGCGCGCGCAGCTGGAGCCCCGCTACCGGGACACGCTGGCACGCATGGACCAGTTGCTGGACGATCCGTTCTACCAGCAGTTCGTGATCTATGTGCACCCACGCGGTATACGTCCCATCGGTTACCACATCATCCGCCTGCTCGACCGCAACCCACGCACGTCGTTTTCCATCGACCTGGCGTTGCACAATCTGCATACCACGCTCTATCGGCGCTGGCGCGAAGCGCAACTGCGCCACTGCGCGGCGACCGGCCGGCCAGGCAGCCTGACCCTAGACCCCAACTGAAGGTGAAACAATGGACATTGCAATGATCGGCCTCGGCCGCATGGGCGCCAACATGGCCCAGCGCCTGCATCGCGGCGGCCACCGCGTGGTCGGCTACGACCCGGGCGAAGGCGCCCGCCAGCGCGCCGCCGAGGCCGGCCTGGAAGTCGTCGATTCGCTGGCCGCGGCGGTTGCCGCACTGCCGGTGCCGCGCGTGGTGTGGCTGATGGTGCCGGCCGGCGAGACCGTCGACCAGACGCTGGGCCAGCTGACCCCGCATCTGGCCGAGGGTGACATCGTCATCGACGGCGGCAACTCCAACTACCAGGACTCGATCCGCCGCGCCAAGGCGCTGGCCGAGGATGACCTGGGGTACGTGGACTGCGGCACCAGCGGTGGCGTGTGGGGCCTGCAGGAAGGCTACAGCCTGATGGTGGGCGGTGACGCCTCGGTGGTGGAGCAGGTCGCGCCGTTGCTGCGCACCCTGGCCCCGGCCGAAGACCGCGGCTGGGGTCGTGTCGGCCCGTCCGGCGCCGGCCACTTCACCAAGATGGTCCACAACGGCATCGAGTACGGAATGATGCAGGCCTATGCCGAAGGCTTTGCGCTGATGGAGCGCAAGCAGGAGATGGAACTGGACCTGGCCCAGGTGGCCGAAGTCTGGCGCCACGGCAGCGTGGTGCGTTCGTGGCTGCTGGACCTGAGCACCGAAGCGCTCAAGCGCAATCCCTCGCTGGATGGCATTGCTCCGTACGTCGAGGATTCCGGCGAAGGCCGCTGGACCGTCGCCGAAGCCATTGCCCTGGACGTGCCGGCCCCGGTGATCACCCTGTCGCTGCTGGAACGCCTGCGCTCGCGCGAATCCAATTCGTTCACCGACCGCCTGCTGTCGGCGATGCGCAACGAATTCGGCGGCCACGCCATCAAGAAGTCGTAAGCACCGCAATGGGGTCGGATCCCTTTCCGCAGGTAAGGGCTCTGACCCCAACAGGATCGTTTCCACGTCATCCACGCATGGCGTGGATCTACCGTGTCGACCAAGGTCGACACCTACCAGATCCGACCCCGTGCCGACCAACGGTCGGCACCCACCAAAGCAGAACGCCGTTCCGACAGATCGCAGGAAACTGTCGAAGGCGGGGTGGGTCCGGTTGAGGGGGTGTGAGCGGCATGGATGCCGCGACCAAGCCCCCATGGACGGGTTTACGGCGTCCCCTGCCACTGGACCCACCCCGCCATCCCACGGAATGCAGGCTTTTGACGTTGACGTTGACGTTGACGTTGACGTTGCATCGAGCGGGTGCAGGGCGCAGCCCTGCCGATCACCCCAACACCACCCGCCGTCCCTCGCGCGCACTCACCATCCCTGCCTCCAGCAACCGCATCAGCTGCAGCGCCTGCACCGCACTCACCGTCGCCTCGCCCTCGCCACGCATCGCCGCCGCGAACTGTGCATACAGCCTCCGGTAATCCCCTGGCAGGTTGTCCACGGTCGTGCGCTGCACGTTGTCCTCGGCATCGCAGCGCAACCGCTCGCCATGCCGCGGGTCGATGCCCCAGCCGGGGGCACCCGGCGCCACGCCGCGACGCAGCTGCGCCTCCTGCACGTCCAGGCCATGCTTGATCCAGCTGCCCTCGCGGCCATGCACCGCGAAGTGCGGCGTCGGTGCCGCCACCAGCGAACCGGCATGCACGATCGCGCGGTGCCGCGGGTAATGCAGCACGGCATGGAAATAGTCGACGCCGCTGCCGCCCTCGCGCTGCACCGCCAGATCGGCATCGATGGCCTGCGGCCAACCGAACAGCACCAGCATCTGGTCCAGCAGATGTGGGCCGAGGTCGTACCACAGGCCGCTGCCGGGCCCTTCCTGTTCGCGCCAGCGATCGCGCACCTGCGGCCGGTAGCGATCGAAGTGCGCGTGGCACTCGGCCACCTCGCCCAGCGCGCCTTCGGCAAGCAGCGCCTGCAGGGTGAGGAAATCGGCATCGAAGCGACGGTTCTGGAACACCGTGGCGATGCGCCCGGCACCGCGCGCGGCGGCCAGCACGGTTTCCGCTTCGGCCACATCCAGCGCGAAGGGCTTGTCCACCAGCACATGCTTGCCGGCAGCCAGTGCGGCAATGGCCAGCGGCGCGTGCTGCTCGTTCGGCGTGGCGATCACCACCGCGTCCACCGCCGGGTCATCGAATACTTCCTGCGCGCTGGCGCGCACGTGCACATCGCTGAAGCTGCGCAGCAGGGTGTCGCGCTGCGAGCTGACGATGCTGTGAAGGGCCAGCCCGGGCGTGTGCTGGATGAGCGGTGCGTGGAAGACGCGGCCGGCGAGGCCGTAGCCGATCAGGGCCAGTTGCAGGTCGGGGCGCATGGGGGGCTCCGCAGGGTGGGGGAGACAAAGCGTAGAACGTGGCTCCGGGCGAGGCAAAACTGAACCGTTACCCTTGCAGCCGGCGGGTTCACGGCAGCGTGACCAAAGCCCGACGCCTGCAACACAGGCGACTGTCCAGACTGGCAGCACATCCAGAAGGAGCACCGCACGATGAGCAACCTGACCCGTACCCTGATTGCTTCGTCCCTCACCCTGGGCCTGGCCCTGTCTTCCTCGGCCGTCATGGCCAAGGATCCGCCGAAGACCGACCACGCCGCGATGACCCACGCCGACCGCCACGACTCGAACGAGCCGGTGACCGACAGCTGGATCACCACCAAGGTGAAGGCCGACCTGCTGGCCAGCAGCAACGTACCGGGCACCGAAGTGAAGGTGGAAACGGTCAATGGTGTGGTCAGCCTCAGCGGCACCGTCGCCACCCAGGCCGAGAAAGACAAGGCTGTGACCACCGCCAAGGGCATCAAGGGCGTGACCCGCGTCGATGCCGCCGCGCTGAAGGTCAACGCTGCCGCCAAGCGCTGATCCCGGCGCTGGCCTGAAGTGGACAGGGGCGTCCCGCAAGGGGCGCCCTTCGTCGTGACGCCGCGCCGGATTCTCCCGGGCCGAACGGCTGCGCTATATTGGCCGCATCGCTTCGTTGACGATGGACCATGGCGCTGGTGTTCAGTGATGACATCTGGGACCGTTGGCGGCTGCCTGCCCTGGCACTCGCTGCTGCCGCGATCATCGTCGTTCCCTGGCTGACCCTGCGCCAGCTGCAACAGGACAACGAACAGGCGATGGCCTGGGTCAACCACACCCAGGCGGTGGGCGTGGCCCTGCAGCAGCTGCAGACCGACGTGCGTGACGTGGAATCGGCGGCACTGACCCTGTCCAAGGGCGTGGATGCCCCCGGCCTGCACGAACGCATGGCCAAGGCCGAGCAGATTCCCGGGCGGCTGGCCGCGCTGGCGCGGATGACCCGCGACAATCCCGACCAGCTCGTCCGCATCGGCCGCATCGAATCGCTGCTGGAAGGACGCATGGCGCTGGCCCGCCAGCTCGCACGCTCGACCCCCAACACCGACCAGCGCGAGCTGGTGCAGGACCTGAGCACGCGTTACCCGATCCGCGGCCTGGTGGAGGAACTGCAGGCCAGCGAAAAGACGCTGCTGGCGGCGCGTGCCGAACAGGCCGCGCGCCAGCGCAGGCAGACCGAACTGGTGTCCTGGAGCTCGCTGGTGGTGCAGCTGTGCCTGTTGGGCCTGGTGCTGTGGCTGCTGCAGCGGCAGATCGGCCGCCGCCTGCAGGCCGAGCGGCAATCGCTGCGCGCCGCCGCGCGTGCCGCCTCGGTGCTGCAGACGGTGCGCGAGCCCATCGTGCTGCTCGACCGCGACCTGCGCGTGCAGCTGCACAACACGGCGTTCGCCGAGCTGTACGGGCTGCAGGACGAGCGTGCCGATGGCACCCTGCTGGCCGATGTCGGCGAGGGCGCCTGGCAGGACCCGGTGGTGCGCCAGCGCCTGTCCGACGTGCTGCTGCGCGGGCGCGAGCTGTGGGATTTCGAGCTTGAACAGCGCACCGACGGCACGGTGCGCTACATGCTCATCAACGCGCGGCGCATGCCGTTGCCGGACACCGATGACGAAGTGGTGCTGATGACCATCAGCGACGTGACCGTGCAGCGTGCGGTGCAGTGGCGCGTGGAAGAACTGAACCGCCAGCTGGAAGGCAAGGTGGCCCAGGTCTCGGAGGTCAACCGCGAGCTGGAGGCCTTCAGCTATTCGGTGTCGCACGACCTGCGCGCGCCGCTGCGCCATGTCGCCGGTTTCTCCGACAAGCTGTCACGCCACCTGGGCGAGGGCGCTGATGAAAAGAGCCGCCACTACCTGGACGTGATCTCCGGCTCGGCACGGCGCATGGCCGCGCTGATCGACGATCTGCTGGTCTATTCGCGGCTGGGGCGCGCTGCGATGCGCCAGCAGGCGGTGGACATGCAGACGCTGGTGGCCGACACCCGCGCCATGCTCGATGCCAACCTGAAGACCGATGCCGAAGGCAGCGGCGTGGCCCACCACGTTGAATGGACCATCGCGCCGCTGCCGATCGTGGTGGCCGACGAGAACATGATGCGCCAGGTGTGGCTGAACCTGCTGGGCAACGCGGTGAAGTATTCGGCCAACCGCGAGCCGGCGCGCATCCGCGTGGACTACCAGCAGCAGGCCGATGGCGGCCATCAGTTCACGGTCAGCGACAATGGCGCAGGCTTCGACATGGCCTACGCCGGCAAGCTGTTCGGCGTGTTCCAGCGCCTGCACAAGGCCAGTGACTACCCCGGCACCGGTATCGGCCTGGCCAGCGTGCGCCGCGTGCTGACCCGCCATGGTGGCCGCATCTGGGCCGAAGCCGCGCCCGATGCCGGCGCCACTTTCCACTTCCACCTGCCTCCTGCGCTGGACGCAGTCAACCAAGGGCCCTCCGCATGACCACGCTGCGCACCATCCTCCTGGCCGAAGACAGCCCGGCCGACGCCGAAATGGCCATCGACGCACTGCAGGAAGCCCGCCTGGCCAATCCCATCGTGCACGTCGAGGACGGCGTGGAAGTGATGGATTACCTGCTGCGCCGTGGTGCGCATGCCACCCGCGAAGAAGGCCTGCCCGCAGTCCTGCTGCTGGACATCAAGATGCCGCGCATGGACGGGCTGGAAGTGCTGCGGCAGATCCGCGAGCACGAGGAGCTCAAGCGCCTGCCGGTGGTCATCCTGTCGTCCTCGCGCGAGGAAAGCGACCTGGCGCGCAGCTGGGACATGGGCGTGAACGCCTATGTCGTCAAGCCGGTGGACGTGGACCAGTTCTTCGGCGCGGTGCAGACCCTGGGCAGGTTCTGGGCGCTGATCAACCAGGCACCGGAGGTCGAGTAAGGCCATGCCGCTGATCGGTCCGGCCCTCGGGGCGCTGCGCATCCTGCTGGTGGAAGATTCACCGGAAGATGCCGAGCTGATGTGCGAACAGATGCTCGAGGCGGGCCTGGATGCCCGTTTCGAGCGCGTGGAAAGCGAGCCCGAGCTGCGCCAGGCGCTGGCCGGGTTCGTGCCGGACATCGTGCTCTCGGACCTGAGCATGCCGGGCTTTTCCGGTGATGAAGCGCTGCGCATCGTGCGCGAGACCGCGCCGGATGTTCCTTTCATCTTCGTCTCCGGCACGATGGGCGAGGAGAACGCGGTGGAGGCCCTGCAGAAGGGCGCCAACGATTACATCATCAAGCACCACCCGGCGCGCCTGCCGTCGGCGGTGGCGCGCGCGGTGCGCGATGCGCGCAGCGCGGTGGAGCGCCTGCGCGTGGAAACCGAGCTGATGCGCGCGCAGCGGCTGGAAAGCCTCTCGCTGCTCGCTGCCGGCCTCAGCCACGACCTGCGCAACATCCTGCAGCCGCTGCTGATCATGCCGGAGCTGCTGAAGGCGCGCACCGAAGACCCGCAGCTGCACCACCTGGCCGATGTCATCGCCGAGTGCGGCCGCCGTGGCCACGAGATGGCCGAGTCGATGCTGTCCTTCGTGCGCGGTTCGCGCACGCCCAGCGAGCGCATCTTCATCGACGATCTGTTCCAGGCCGTGGCGCTGCTGTTGCGCAGCAACGTACCCGAGACGGTGAGCCTGGAACTGGAGGTGCAGGACGAGGGGCTGGTGGTCGATGCCAACTACACCGAACTGCAGCAGGTGCTGCTGAACCTGGCGCTCAATGCGATCCAGGCGATGCCGCAGGGCGGCCGCCTGGGCCTGACCGCCGACCATGCCGGCGAGCACGATGGCGTGGACTGGCTGCGCATCGTGGTGGCCGACGAAGGCATCGGCATGGATGCCGACACGTTGTCGCACCTCTTCAATCCGTTCTTCACCACCAAGGCCGATGGCACCGGCCTGGGCCTGATTTCCTGCAAGCGCATCGTCGAAGGCGCCGGTGGCAGCATCCACGTCAACAGCCAGCTGGGGCAGGGCACGCGCTTCGAGCTGCGGCTGCCGATGCACGAGCGGGCCGAGGGCGGTGAACCGGTCGAACAGCTGGTGGCGCTGGGCAGTGGCCAGTCGATCCTGGTGGTCGATGGCGAGGCCACGCGCCTGTCGCTGCTGGGCAACGCGCTGTCCAGCCAGGGCTACCAGCTGCAGCTTGCCTCCGATGGCCCGGCCGCGCTGCGCTGGATGCAGCAGGAAGCCATGCCGGCGCTGGTCATCGCCGATGCCGGCTCCAAGCTGCTGCCGGCCAGCCAGCTGCTGGGCGAAATGGCCACGCTGGGGTACGCCGGCCCGGCCCTGGTGCTGGAGGAGGCGGCGGTGGAGCTGGATACCCGCGCCTTCCCGCCGGGCATCGATGTGCACGTGCTGCGCAAGCCGCTGCAGATGCAGCAGGTGTTCCGCGCCGTGGCTGAAGCGCTCGGCTGAGGCCGTCGCTCACCGCAATCCGGTAGCGCCGGGCCATGCCCGGCGGTGTCACGCGTCGGAGCCGGGCGCCTCCCACGGAAACCGTGGCAGGCTCGCCACCGCCTGTTCCAGCCGCCGCGACCAGTTGTTGTGGATGTCGGCATACAGCGGCGAATCGGCGGTGAAGCGCAGTTGCTGGCCCACCTGCAGTTCGCCCTTGCGCAGCAGCACCATGTCGATCGGCAGGCCCACCGACAGGTTCGAACGGATGGTCGAATCCAGCGACAGCAGCGCGGTGCGCGCGGCATCCTCCAGCCGCGTGGCCGGGCTGACGATGCGGTCGAGGATCGGCTTGCCGTATTTGGATTCACCGATCTGCAGGTACGGCGTCTCCGGCGAAGCGGCAATGGCGTTGCCCAGCGGATAGACCATGTACAGCCCCGGCTGCTCGCCGGCGATCTGCCCGCCGAAGATCAGCGTGGCCTGGGTGTTGACGCCGTCGTGGCCGTGTTCGGTGTGCTGGCACTTCACCTGGCTGTCCACCAGCAGCGCGCCGACGTAAGCGGCGGCTTCGAACAGATGGCGCATCTGCCGCAGGTTGGGCGTACGCCCTTCCGCGGCATCACGCTGCAGGCGCGAGACCAGCAGCTGGGTGGTGGCCAGGTTGCCGGCGGCCATCAATACGAAGGTCGCCTCGCCGGGGTACTCGAACACGTGCAGCTTGCGGTGCACGCGGACATCGTCCAGCGCGGCATTGGTCCGGGTGTCGGCGGCGAAGACCAGGCCTTCGTCCACCTCGATTCCAACGCAATAGGTCATGTGGGTGTCCTATCATGTGCGTCCCGGATTGTAGGCAGGCCGCCGTGACGACGGCATGCCCACCCCCCACCTGAACGCCGTCACCGGAACCGCATGACCACCGTGCTCCTGAGCCTGGGCAGCAACGTCCAGCCCCGCCGCTACCTCCACGCCGCGGTGACGGCCCTGCGCGAGCGCTTCGGCGCGCTGCAGGTGTCACCGGCCTATCGCACTGCCGCGGTCGGCTTCGATGGCCCGGCCTTCCTCAACAATGGCGTGGCGATCCAGACCGATCTGCCGCTGCAGGAACTGGACGACTGGCTGCATGCGCTGGAAGACGCGCATGGCCGCGACCGCAGCGGGCCGCGCTTTTCCGACCGTACGCTGGACATCGACGTGGTGTTCTACGGCGACCTGGTGGTGGAAGGCCCCGGCCATCTGCGCATCCCGCGCCCGGAACTGAAGCACGCCTTCGTACTGAAGCCGCTGGCGGACATCGCGCCGGACTTCATCGATCCGGTGAGCGGCCAGGACCTGGCCACGCTGTGGCGGGCGCACAAGCAGCATGGTGAAGCCTTCGAGGTCGTGGACCTGGATCCCGGCGTGGCGGATTGACCCGACGCAGCCACCCATGGGGTGGCTCTACAGTAGAGCCACCCATGGGGTGGCTCTACTGTAGAGCCAC